>JAMOAF010000690.1 GCA_023621895.1 Planctomycetota bacterium | reverse complement strand
ACATCAAGCCCCTGGTGGACCGCTACACGTTCCCCGACAGCCACTCGATCCTGCTGCTGGCCGCGGGGCGGTTGGTCAACCTGGGCTGCGCGACGGGGCACCCTTCGTTCGTGATGTCCAACTCGTTCTCGAACCAGGTCTTGGCCCAGATTGCCCTGTGGACTGAGCCGGAGAAGTATCCGCTGGGCGTGCATGTCCTGCCCAAGAAGCTCGACGAGGAGGTCGCCCGGCTCCATCTCGGGCAGCTCGGCGCAAAGCTCACGAAGCTGACGCCGAAGCAAGCCGAGTACCTCGGCGTCTCGGTCGATGGGCCGTTCAAGCCGGACTTCTACCGCTACTGACCGCCGAGCAGTCGTCACGCTCCGCCGTGACCCGGCTCTGTAGCACGGGTCTCCAGGCCCGTCTCTCTCACCGTAGCACGGGTCTCCAGGCCCGTCTTCTTTACCGTAGCACGGGTCTCCCGGCCCGTCTCTCTCACCGTAGCACGGGTCTCCCGGCCCGTCTCTCTCACCGTAGCACGGGTCTCCCGGCCCGTCTTTTCCGACGACTGCTGGAATCATCCCTGGACTCCGCGGGCCAATCCGGTCTTTATATTGAGGGATCAACACGGCAATTCACCGTTGGCGCCGGTGAGAATTGCGCCACGAGGACGGCGGATCGATACCGACGGTTTGAAGAAAGACGGGCCTGGAGACCCGTCCTACGAAGCGCATCGAGGCGCAAGACGGCCCGAAGGGCTACACCCGATCCCGCAATTGTCGATCCCCCGAGCGAGTTATGCCGGTTGACAGTGCGAGAGGTCTCCGGGATAAACGAGGCTTCGGGCGGTTCACGGACACGACACTTTTTCCCTTGCCAGCACCGGTATGCCAGAGATCCAAGCCTTTCGCGGAATTCGATATAACCTGGGCCATGTGGGATCGCTCAGCGATGTCGTAGCCCCCCCTTACGATGTAATCGGCGACACCCTACAGAATGCCTTATACAAGAAACACCCCTGCAACGTGGTTCGCTTGATTCTCAACCGGATCGAACCCGACGACGACGAGGCCAACAATCGTTACGTCCGGGCGGGTCGTTTTCTGAAGAATTGGAGAGAAGAGGGCGTTCTGTTTCAAGAAGCCGATCCGGCGATCTACGTCTACCACCAGGAGTTTGAGGCCCAAGGCCAGACATTCATTCGCCGCGGCTTCATGTCTCGCGTGCGGCTGGAGCGATTTGGCCAGGGGATGATTTTCCCCCACGAACAGACCCTCAGCAAGCCGAAAATCGACCGGATGATGCTGACCGTGGTCTGCAAGGCCAATCTGAGCCAGGTCTTCGGACTGTATCCCGACAAATCCTGCGAAGTCCAGGCCCGGCTCGACGAGGCGATCGCCGGGCAGACGCCGCTGGTCGCCACGGACCATTTGGGCGTGACCAACCGGTTGTGGCCGGTGACGGACTTGGCGGTGATTTCGGCCGTGACCGGCATGATGGGGCCCAAGCCGATCTTTATCGCCGACGGGCACCACCGTTACGAGACCGCCTGCGACTATCGTGACCAGGTCTACGACAGCGGCTTCTTGAACCCCGAACACCCCGCCAACTACGTGCTCATGCAGTGCGTCGCGATGGAAGACGCCGGCCTGGTCGTCTTGCCGACTCACCGCCTCCTGCCGGACGTGCCGGAGTTGTCGGCCGAGGAACTAGCGGCCAGACTGGGCGACCTGTTCACAACGCGGCCCGGCGGCGAGGGGCCCGGCAGCGCCCACGCAGTCTGGGAAGATGTGGAGACGGTGGATCGGCAAGACACGCTGGCTCTCTACACGCGCAAGGACAATCGCTGGACGATCGTCGAGTTGACTTCCGCCGGCCGGGAAAAGATGGATGAAGTGGCCAGCGATCACGACCCGGCGTGGCGGCAGTTGGGAGTGAGCATTCTTCACCGGCTGATTCTCGAAACGCTGATTGCCCCGGACGCGGCTCTCCAGCCCAAGTACGTGCACCTGGTCGACGAGGTAGTCGAACAGCTCGCGTCCGGCAATTATCCGTTGGCCGCCCTGGTCATGCCGGCCACGGTCGATCACATCCGCCAGGTGAGCATGGCGGGCGAGCGAATGCCCGCCAAGAGCACGTATTTCTATCCGAAGCTGCTCAGCGGACTGGTCATCAACCCGTTGGAATGATCGCCGAAACAATGCCGTGTTTCACGTGGAACGGGCCTGGGCGACCTCTGCGGGTGAGGGAAACGCAACGTTTCACGTGAAACGCGAGGGCGGAAACCTCTTGTAACCTGTCACCGCGTCTGGTTCCCAAGCTCCGGCTTGGGAACGCTCCGCCATTTCCTACATTCGCAAGCTCCAGCACATCCCCTGGTTCCCAAGCTCCGGCTTCGGAACGAGGGGGGAGAAATGAGGCACGATCGCGTCTTGCGGAGACAGGAAGGTTCCCAAGCTGGAGCTTGGGAACCAGGGAACGGGTGGCAGCTTAAAGGTCGCCCACCGCCTCTGAACTGCCGCCTCGGCCGAACTGGCATTTCCTGATTCGGCGGTTCCCTGTTACAATCCTCGCCGCGCGGAGATGGATATTCAGCAGATCGCGCGTTCGGCAAGGAGGCCGAAAGGTTGGGACGCATCCTGTGCGTGGCAAATCAGAAGGGCGGCGTCGGCAAGACGACGACCGCCGTGAACCTGGCCGCCGGGCTGGCGAAGTCGGGCGCTCGCACTCTGCTGGTCGATCTCGACCCCCAATGCAATGCGACCTCGGGTCTCGGACATCAGCCCACCGCCAGCCATGCCCTGGTCTCCGGCCAGCCGATCCTCGAAGCGGTCGAGCAGACGAGCGTTCCAGACCTGGACCTCCTGTCGGGCAGCCGGCGTTTCGGCGACATCGAAGCCCTCGCCCGCGACGATGGCCCCAAGGCCGCGACGTTTGAACAGCGGTTGATGGCCACCGCGAACGCGTACGATTTCGTGCTGATTGACTGCCCGCCCTCCCTCGGTCAGCTCACCAAGACGGCCCTGGCCGCCTCGACCGAGGTTTTCATGCCGATCCAGTGCGAGTACTTCGCGATGGAGGGCCTCGCCCAGATGATCGACGTCATCCGCGAAGTCATGGAACGCCCGGATCGGCGGCTTCAATTCGGGGGCATTGTGCTCACGATGTACGATCCCAACCTGGAACTGACGCACGAAGTGGAAGCGGAAGTGCGTGATTTCTTCGGCGAGATCGTTTTCCATTCCGTCATCCCTCGCGACGTGGCCGTGTCGGAGGCGCCTAGTCACGGGCTGCCGGTCCTTGACTATGCTCCGCGGGCACGCGGCACGCGCGCCTATATCGAACTTTGCATGGAGGTGCTTGATCGTGACTAAGGAACGGCGTTTGGGACGCGGGCTGGAGGCCCTGCTTGGAAAAGTCGCCACGCAACAGGCGGAAGAATCGCTCGACAGGCCCGCGGCCCCACGCACGGCCCTGCCGCCGAGTGGCCTGCCGGTGGGCGGGCCGCCGAGGGGCGCCGCGGCCCAGCCGGAGTTTGCGGCGCCGCTTAGCGAACGGGCAGGCCGGGAACGCAACGATTTGGATGCCGAAATCGCCGAGAGCGCGGACCGCGCGCCCCGCCGGTTGGATTCGGAATCGCCCCCGAATGCCGGCGGCCAGGCTGACAGGCCGGCGCGGATCGACATCGGACAAATCGACAGCAATCCCTTCCAACCCCGGCGAGACTTCGACGATGCGGAGCTCGACAGCCTGGCAGACAGCCTGCGGTCGCACGGTCTCCTCCAGCCGCTCGTCGTCCGCCGGGTGGGCCAGCGGTACCAACTGGTTGCGGGCGAACGCCGCCTCCGCGCCGCGGCAAGGGCGGGTTGGACGGAAGTGCCGATTCAACTGATCGAGGCCGACGACCGCCAGACGGCCGAGCTGGCAATCGTCGAGAACCTCCAGCGCAAGGACCTCAACGCGTTGGAAAAAGCGGCTTCGTTCCAGCGATACCTGGACGAGTACGGCGTGACGCAGGAGGAACTGGCCGCGAGGTTGAAGATCGACCGTTCGACCGTGGCCAACCTGATCCGCTTGCTCGAACTGCCCGACGCGGTTCAGCAAGCCGTCCGCGAGGGGCGGATCACGCCGGGCCACGCCCGAGCGCTGCTGCCGCTGGGCGACGAGCGCGAGCAGATCGAGTTCTGCCGGAAAATCCACGACGAGGGGCTCTCCGTCCGCAAGACGGAGGCACTGGTTCAGGACACGATCCGGGAGGCGGACGGTCAGCCGCTGCGCGTTGTGGGAGAGGAGGGTCCGGCGCGGCCGATGCGGCGGGTCGCCAGCGAGCACGTCGCCGCGCTCGAGCAGGCCTTCCGCGCCGCCCTGGGTTTGCGGGTGACGATCACCCACAATAGCCGCGGGCGGGGAAAGTTGGTGGTGTATTTTGGCGGGCACGACGACTTCGCGCGGCTCCAGCGGCAGATCTGCGGCAGTGATGAGGAGGAACTTCGCAACCAGGCGGGCTGACGGAAGCGGCCAGGGATCGGCGCCGGCAATGCCAGCACAGCTAGCGGCGAACCGGTTGATCTTGACCCGAAATCAAAGGTCGCGCTATACTCCAGCCCCCGCGTGTCTGCGCAAGAAGTCGAGCAACGGACGAAAGCTCTTTAGCAAAGAATGGTTTACGGAGGAACCACGATGACCCAAACGAAAATCGATCGGGAAGAACTCGCCCGCTCGCGCCCCGCTGCGCGTTTCGGGCGACGAGTGATGATTCTGGCGGGGGCGGCGATCGCCTGCCTGGCGGCCGCCTCGGCGCTCGGAGCGCAGCCGGCCGGCCCCCAGCAGCCGGCCAAGGACGCCAAGCTCCAGGTTGTCGCCCGCGTCAACGGCGAAGATATCTCGCGCAACGAGCTGGCCAAGGAGTGCCTCCGCCATTATGGCGAGGATGTCCTCGAGCGGATGACCAAGAAATACCTGATCATCCAGGAATGCAAGAAGCGCCAGATCGAGGTCTCACAGGAGGAAGTCAACGCGGAGATTAACCGCATGGCCACGCGATTCAGCCTCCCGGTCGATCAGTGGCTGACGATGCTCAAGCAGGAGCGTGGCATCAGCCCGGTGCAGTATTCCAACGACATCATCTGGCCCACGCTGGCGCTGAAGAAGCTGGCGGGGAGCCAGTTGCAGATCACCGAGGACGAGGTGCGGAAGGAATACGAGAAGTATTACGGTCCCGCGGTGAAAGCCCGGATGATCGCCTGCGGCAATCTGGAGAAGGCGAAACGCGTCCTTGCGGTGGCCAAGGCGAACCCCGACCAGTTCGGCAACCTGGCGAAGGACGAATCCGAGGATGTCAACAGCGCCAGCGCCAAGGGCCTGGTCAATCCGATTCGGCGCCACCTGGGCTTCAAGGAGATTGAGGACGCGGCCTTCGCGCTCAAGGAGGGCCAGATTTCCGAGGTCATTGCGGTGGCCGGCCAGTACGTGATCCTCAAGTGCGAGGGCCATCTGCCGGCGCGGAGCATCAAGCTCGAAGACGCGCGGCCGCAGCTTGAGGAAGCGATCCGCGAAACCAAGCTCGGCATCGTGGCCAACGGCCTGTTCGATGAACTGAGGAAGAACGCCGAGGTGGTCAACGTGCTCAACGATCCGGTCAAGAGCAAGCAGATGCCGGGCGTGGCCGCGCTGATCAACGGTTCCAAGGTGAGCCTTGAAGAGCTGGCGGAGATGTGCATCGAGCGGCACGGGGAAGAAGTCCTCGCCGGCACGATCCAGCGGCGCCTGCTGGAGCAGGAGTGCAAGCGGCGCCAGGTCACGGTGAGCGAAGAGGAGATCAATGCGGAAATCGCCCGCGCGGCAGCCGAGATGATCGAGCCGAAGCCGGACGGCAGCCCCAACATCGAGAAGTGGATCGACCTGATCACCCGGCAGCAAGGCGTCTCGCGGGAGGTCTACCGCCGCGATGCCGTCTGGCCCTCGGTGGCGCTGAAGAAGCTGGCTGGCGACAAGGTCGAGGTCACCGAGGAAGACATGCAGCGCGGGTTCGAGGCGAACTACGGCGAGCGGGTCCGCTGCCTGGCGATCGTGCTCGACAACCATCGCCGCGCCCAGGAAGTCTGGCAGCTTGCCCGGGCGAACGCCACGCCCGAACACTTCGGCGAACTGGCCGAGCAGTATTCCGTCGAGGCGGGGAGCCGCGCGCTGCGCGGAGAGGTTCCGCCGATCCAGCGCCATGGCGGGCAGCCGCTGCTGGAGAAAGAAGCCTTCGCCCTCGCGCCCGGCGAGCTTTCAAGCATCATCCAGATCGACCAGCGGTTCGTAATCCTGCTCTGTGAGGGACGGACCAAGCCGGAGCCGGTCAAGTTCGAAGAGGTGAAGGATTACATCCACGCCGACATCTTCGAAAAGAAGCTCAACCTGGCCATGGCCGATTACTTCCAGCAGCTCCGAGCGCAGGCGACGATCGACAACTACATTGCCGGCACGACGCAGGCGCCGCGCAAGGCGGTGGAGATGCAGGCCCCGGCGAGAACCGCCGTGCGGCCCGTGGACCTCGGACCGCATTGAGATACACGTCAACCTCCTTGAGGTCCCGCCGTGCGGGACCACTGTTCTCCAAGCGCGGCGGTGCGCCGGCCTTGCGGCGCACCGCCGTTTTTTTGCACGCCGCTCGTAGGATGGGTCTCCTGGCCCGTCGGCCCCAAGCGCCGCTCGTAGGACGGGTCTCCTGGCCCGTCGGCCCCAAGCGCCGCGCGTAGGACGGGTCTCCTGGCCCGTCGGCCCCAAGCGCCGCGCGTAGGACGGGTCTCCTGGCCCGTCTTCCCCGGTACTCGAATCGACGCCCGATGCTGCAAAAACCGCTGATCGGTCGCCAATTCTTGTAGGCCCGGGACACTACCCGGAGGAGGCCCGGAGGGGGTAGTTTGGATGATTGGCTCCCGATTTCGACGTTCGTCGGAGCCTCTTTACCAGCTACAGACGCTCGACTAGAGTGAATAGCCAAGTACGTTGCGGCAAAATTCCCGACTAACTCGGGTCTATGGGGCAGGTTGGGAGCGACAATGGAACAATACTCGCCTCAGAACCTCCCTGCGGAAACGATCATCCTGGGATTCACTGGTTCGTTGGGAAGCGGTTGTTCGTATCTATCCGAGGAAGTGGCTAGGCTTCAAGGGTTCCTTCATTACGAACTGTCCGCGCCAATTCGCGACAAAGCGCGTGAACAGGGAGATGAATCGTACTTCAACAAGCAGAAAATTGGAAACGAATTGCGGCAAGATGGGGCGGGGTCAGGGGTCTTGGCCTTCAAGGCCATCCAATACGCGGACAGCATCTGGTCGCAGGCTCCCGCGCAATACAAGGGGGTGGCCCTGTCGGGCATACGCAACATGGGGGAGGTTCGCCTGCTGCGACAGTACCCCAATTTCTTCCTCTTCTCAGTTCATGCCGGCAGGGAGGTTCGCTTCGAGAGACTGACGAACGCAGGAAAGGTAGGCACAGAGAGAGAATTTGATGAGATTGACCGGCGCGACTCAGAGGAGAATCTGTCGCACGGGCAGCAGGTCAAACGCTGCAACTACGCCGCTGACGTAATCGTCAACAACGACCAGAACATCCCCACAACCGCTCCCGAGAAAAAGGAACGGTATGTCAGGGAGAAATTTGTTCAGAAGTACGTTTCGTTGATCGAGCGACTCTTGGCGGGCGGACGCACACATGAGTACCTTCCTTCTGTGAATGAAGCGCTCATGACGATGGCTTATTGCGAAAGTACACGATCCGCCTGCCTCAAGAGGAAGGTTGGGGCAATCATTGCAGTGATCCGAAAGGGCCAGGGTGGCCGAGACTACGCTACAGTCATCGCGTCGGGACACAATGACGTACCCGATGGCCAGGAGCCGTGCATCTACGCCCCCGGCATCGAAGGCTGCT
>JAMOAF010000606.1 GCA_023621895.1 Planctomycetota bacterium | reverse complement strand
TCCGCCCTGGGTGCAAGTCCCGCATCTGGCCAGCCATGTGCTCGGCCTCATCGCCCGGCGCGTCCGCGCCGACTGGCAGGCGAAGTACGGGCATCCGGTGCATGCGCTGGAGACCTTCGTGGAACGCTCGCGGTTCAAGGGGACGTGCTACCGCGCGGCCAACTGGCGGCGGCTGGGGGAAACCCGCGGCCGCACCCGCAACGACCGGCACACGCGCATCCGCGTGCCGGTCAAGGACGTGTACCTGTATCCGCTGGCGGCGAACTTCAGGGAGGCGTTGCGTGACGATCACGTTTGATCAAGCGCTGGCCCTTTGCCGCAGCGATCCGGAGGCCGCCGCCCGGCTGATCTGCGATCTGTCCGCCAGAGTCGATGCGCAGCAGCGGCAGATCGACCTGCTGCTGCGCAAGGCGGACGATCTGGAGCGCAAGGTGGCTCAACTCTCGAAGAACTCCACCAACTCCAGCAAGCCCCCGTCCTCGGACATCACACGGCCCAAGCCGCAACAACGGCAGCGGGGGGAACGCAAGATCGGCGCGCAACCCGGCCATCCCCGGCACGAGCGCCCGGCCTTCCCGGAAGCGGACATCAAGACCTTCCACGACTACCGGCTCGACGCCTGTCCGGAGTGCGGCAACGCGGAGGTCACGTTCCTGGACGAGCCGCCGCGCGTACTTCAGCAGATGGAGATCGAGAAAGTCGTCGTCTTCAAGTCAAGGAGCGGCTCACCGCGCTGGTCGCCTACATGAAGTCCGTCGATCACGCCTCTTTCTCCACGATCCGCAAGTTCGTGCGCGACGTGCTGGGTGAAAGCGTCTCCCGCGGCTACCTGCGCAAGGTCGTCGCGAAGGCCTCCGCCGCGCTCGACGCACCCTACGCCGAACTGCTCGGCCGGCTGCCTCTGGAGCAGGCGATCAACGTGGACGAGACGGGCCACAAGGACAACGGCGGGAAGTTCTGGACCTGGGTGTTCCGGGCCGAACTGTACGTGCTCTTCAAGATCGACAAGACCCGCGGCTCGAAGGTCCTGCTCGACGTGCTCGGCGAGGAATTCGACGGCGTGCTCGGCTGCGACTACTTCTCCGCCTACCACAAGTACATGAGCGACTTCAACATCACGGTGCAGTTCTGCATCGCCCACCTGATCCGCGACATCAAGTTCCTGGCCGGGCTGCCCGACGCCGAAACGTGCGCCTATGGCCAGCGGTTGCTCGCGGCGGTCAAGGCGATGTTCAAGGTCATCCACCGCCGCGGCGAGACCGACCCGGCCGCCTTCCGGCGCGCGCTCGAACAGGCGCGCGACCGCATCCTTGAGGAGGCGCTGCGCGACGTGCCCTCCCGTCTGGACGCCAACGGCAAGGAACTCAAGCGCGAAGCCTTCAACATCCAACAACCTGGCCGAGCAAGCCGTGCGCTTCGTGGTGATCGACCGGCGTATCACGCAAGGCACGCGCGGGCTCAAGGGCCGCGAGACCTGCGAACGGCTCTGGACCGTGGTCGCCTGCCTGCCGCGCCAAGGCACGCGGCGCAGGCAGGGCACCTGCGCCATGCAGGGCCGGTCCGCCTTCGAGTTCATCCTCGCGGCGGTGCGGGCGCACTTCCGCAGCGAACCCGCGCCCTCCCTGTTGCCCGCCTTGGGCTGATGCGCCCGGCGCCCCCGCCGCAGGGACGCCGGGCTGATCGCATCGTTCGCGCGGAAAGACGGGATCGAGTAAGCGGGTCGAGTAAGCGTGCGAGTAAGTGTGGGGTTGAAGTGTTGCGACGAAGTGTGGATGCGGAGTGTCAGCGCTCTTAAGCGGACACTTAATCGCCTTCTTAACCGCCACCCTTAATCGGATACGCTTAACCGACGCACGTGATCGAGATTAAGCGGGACAGTCGTTCTCATTGAGGCGCACGGAAGCACCGACTTGCCTCGGGAACCCCGCGCCCCCCCGTGAACGGCTACGCGTCTCCTCATGTTCTATTCCGGCAACGCCGGGCTGTGGGATGCGGCGAATTGCGCAAACGCGTGCGCGTTCATTTCGCCAGAAACGCATTCAGTTCCATCGGACCGGATGTCACCTCAAACGACAGCGCGTCGTCGGACATTTTTGCCGGAACCGGCTCCCCCGTCACGAGGTTCGTGATTTTCGACCCGACTGTGGCGGGAAGCTTGATCGTGATCTTTTTCCCGGCATATCCCTTGTAGGCCACGCCCACGTAGGTGCCGTTCTTCGAAGGATAGGCTCGGACTTTCAGATCCTCGTCTCCCTGGTCCACGACGGTTCCCGGGATGGCGGGCAGGGCGAGAAACGCCTGCGCAAACCGGCGATGGGCATCAGCGAAGCCGCGTCCGTAGGTATAGACCGTGTAGTTCAGCGTGCGGGCGTCGCCATGGAAATACGGGAGCAGCTCCAGCGCCATGCTGAAGGCGGGCCCGGCGGGGGTGATCATGTTGCCTTCGTACTTCGGGTTGATGGCGCGCGAGCCGATCTCATCGTAGGGAACCGCATTGGCCACGGCAAGCCCGTCGCCAGTCTGGAAGTAGTTCAGGTAGTCGGGCTTGTCAGCATAGCAGAGGTAGTTTGCCGGGGCGAAGAGCTGAATGCCCTTGATGTCCTTGTAGAGGCTGGGGCGGATGCCGTAGTCGGTGCGGTTGACGCTGCCGAAGTTGCCGGAGCGGACCACTTCGATGTAGTCGGTCGCGGTGAGCGTCTTGCGCTCGGCTTCGTCCTTTTCGTAAACTGAGCGAGCGCCACCGGGGCCTGGATTCATGAGTTGCTTGTTGAAGGCCCACGTCGTATTGGACGGCAGGATCAGGCCGAACTTGTCGCCGTCCCAGTTGTAGTAATAGAGCGTCATGTCGGCGCGGTAGCTCTTGAGCAAAGCGGAAAGCCTTGCATGAAACGCGGCTCGCTTTTTGTGCCACCAATCGTCGTATTGCGCCTTGCCTTCGCCTGCGGCCCAGGCGGCCCACTGCGCCTCCCTTCCGGGCGGAAGCGCGATGCCGGTTTCCTTGGCGAACAATTCGAGGTC
>JAMOAF010000366.1 GCA_023621895.1 Planctomycetota bacterium | reverse complement strand
GATGATCGCCGTCATCGGCGTGCGGATTTCGTGGCTCATGTTGGCCAGGAATTCGCTCTTGGCCCGATTGGCCGCTTCGGCGCGAACGGCAAGCTCTTCGGCTTTGGCCGCCGCTTGCTTGAGCCGCGCGTTCGCCGCCTTCAGCCTTTCCTCTGCTTTCTTGCGGTCGGTGATGTCACTGATGATGTGCACGCAGCCGGAATACTGGCCGGCGCCGTCCAGGATCGGATCGACCGTGACTTCAAACCAAACCTCGCCAACCGGCAGTTCGACCGACTCGCGGCGGAGACTGGTTCGCACCCGGAGGACAGGGCATTCCGGGATCGGCTCTTTCGTGCCGTGGACGATCTCCCAGCAGTGCTTGCCGAGTATCTCTCCGCAGGGGCGATGGAAAAACCGCTCGGCCGCCCTGTTCGATCGCAGCACGCGGTGATCGTTGTCGAGAATCCACATCACGTCGTTCGTGGCATCGAACGTGAGTTGCCACTCTTGCGCCGCGCGGGCCAGATTCTGCTCCTTGTGCCTGCGGTCAATCATCGTCAGAACCGGGTTCATCAGCAGCGCCAGTTGGAGGGCGTCGCTCTCCTTGTAGCCATCCTCTTTATTGGCGACAACGACGATCCCCACAATCCGGCCGTCCGAGACCAGCGGCACCGTGAGAAGCCTGGTAATCGGCAGGTGCCCCGGCGGAAGACCTTTCTTGAGCGGGTTGGGAGCCTGGTAATCGTTGAGAATAAATGCCGTTCGGCGACGAATGCTCTCGGCCCAGATTCCGGCGCCGGCGAGGGGAAACGTCATGGCTCCGTCCCGCACCTGGCACTCCTTCATCACCCCGTCGGACCACGCGGGTATCCTGACAACTTCTTCTTCCTCGTCATGGAACCCGAACCAGCCGATCTTGCTCGCCGTCAATCGGATCGCCTCCTCCAACGCGTAATCGACCAGGCTCTGGACTTCGGTCGATTTGTGCTGCGATATATTGAAGAGGCTTTGCAGCCTGGCCGTATTCCGCTGGATCTCCTCCTCGTCACGCTTGTGCCTGGTGATGTCTCTGAGCATCAGGATCAGGGCCTTCGGGTTGCCATCGCGATCTCTCTGCACGGAAGCGTTGGCTTCCACCGGGATTCGGCGCCCGTCGCGCCGAATGCCGTGGTACTCGATCCCGCGCAGCACGCCCGCTTCGAGCAGTTCCAGGAGGTTCTGCCGGGCGCGCGGGATGTCTTCGGGGGCCAAGAGGTCAAAGGCGTTCTGCACTTCTGAGATCAGGCTCTCGACGGTGTCGAATCCGACAAGCCGAGCTGCCTGCGGGTTCGCCAGCAGGATCGTGCCGTCCAGGTCCAGCAGGGCAATTGCGTCTGGGGAGGTGTTGATCAGGGCTCGGAATTGCTCCTCGCTCTCCCGCAACAAGTGTTGAGCCCTGCGTTCTTCGGTCTGGTCGCGAAACACGAGGACCATGCCGCTGATCTGGCCCTGTTCGTTGCGGATCGGGGCGACGCTGTCGGTGATCGGCCGTTCGGTCCCGTCGCGGCTGACGAGCAGGGCCTGGTTGGCCAGGTTTGCAGTCCGCCCCTCGCGCAGCACCCGTGCGACGATGTCTTCGACCTCGGCTCGACTGTCTTCGTCGAAAACTCGGAACACCCGTGCCAGGGGCTCGCCGAGCGCCTCCGCCTCGATCCACCCGGTGAGTTCTTCCGCCGCGTGGTTCATTTTCAGGATGCGGCCCTCGGTATCGGTGGCGATCACCCCGTCGCCGATGCCATAGAGCATCGCGCGGTGAAGTGCGCAGCGTTTGCGCAAGGTTTTTTCGCCCTGCGTGCGCCGCAGCAACCAGCGCACGGCCGCGATCAATTCTTCCGCGGCCAGGGGCAGGGCAAGGCGGCCGTCCGCGCCGGATTCCAGGGCCCTGACCCGATCGGCTAGGTCGGCGCGCGTGGCGGAGAGTTGAAGCACCGGGATGTGGCACGTATCGGGCGCGGCTTTGAGCCGGCGGCAGACCTCCAGTCCGTCGATGTCCGGCAAATTGACGTCCAGCAAAATCAAGTCGGGCAGGCCTTGCGCCTTGTGGAGCGCGGCGGCTCCGCTATCGGCCTCCCGCACATCGAAGCCGGCGCCGGCCATGGCTTGACTCATGGCGCGCCGGTCGGCCTCCGCCTCAGCGACCACGAGGATAACGACCCGATGCTCTTCGGCCACCGTCTTGGCTCCCTCTCTGCATGGCGCAGCACAATTCTCACCAGAAGTCCGCTTTACGGAGGCGAGCCACGCCAGCCGGGAGGGCCGCCCGGCCATTCGCCTCCAACTCCCTGGCCCGTTCACGGCCGCGAATGCCACTTGGCGCCTTTCCGCCGAGCGGCGCCGGCCAGCCAAGCCGGCAGCGGAGTGCCAATCGCCTCCGCCTTCCCAGCGGCGAAGAACTGCACCGTGCCAATCTAGTGGGTGCGCTCGCCGTGTCAAGGACCGCGGGGTTTTCGGCGCAGACGGCGCAACTCTTCGTGACAACGCGAGTTGTGTGTTGGCAAGAATGCCGCCCAGCCTTGGACGCCCAAATGCGTGGGGAGCAGGTTCAACGGTCCCGAATCAGCTTGCGACGCGGATTCTCCCCCCTGCCGCGCGTACAAGCCCCGGCACCCGAAACCTGAGGGGAAGCACCCGGCGGAAGGGTAAATTCGCCCAGTTTAGCCGAGAAGCGACCCCGTGTCGGAGAGGGCGTTCCGGGCGAGAACCAGCCCGGTGGAGGCTGGCCAACATCGCGGCAGCTCGTGGGGCCTGACGGGCAGTGAAAACCCGCCGGAATATGCCCGGCGGATGAATACTTATTTCGTTTCACCGGTTTCACCGGGCATATTCCGGGCGGGTTTAGCGCCTGGTTCGGCCCCCGTCCCTTGCACGTTTGCGATTACCAGGAACGACTGTGCGTTCACAATCGCAATTCCGCGAAACGGGTGAAGCACCAGCAGGTCCAAATCTCCCGTGACGATATGGCTCCCCTTGCCGCTCAAAGCCAATTCCAGGAACTTATTGGCCTTGGGGTCGCGGCACTCGGTCCCTACGTCGCGAACTTCAACGAGTTCGCTCCCTCGCAGCAGTGCTGCCAGGAATTCCAGCCGCTGCGATTCCGATACATACTTGTCGAACTTGGGACGGCGGAGTACCTCGTCCAGCTCTGCGATTGTCTGCTCTGACACGAGCAATGGCCCCTTCGCAATCGCCAAGTCAAATGCCTGCCGCGGGACCGAACGCGGGAGCAATACGGCGCTGACAACCACGCCAGTGTCGAGGACCGTCCGCCAATCACTCGTCACGGAGCATCGACTCCACCATTTCGCGCGTTAGCCCCTTGGCCTCCGCCCGCGCGCCGATCTCGTCCATGATTTCTTTCAAGCAGCGTGCGTCTTTCGAGGTGAGCTCACGTAAACGCAGGCCAAGGAGGATTTCGATTTTGCGACGTTCTTCGGGCGGCGCTTGGCAAAACGTGCGAGCTGCGTGAGTGTCGACCGTAATCGAGATGCTTTCCGTCGACATCTTCTACCTCCACGTCGATAACCGTCGAACCGGAATAGGCGACTTTCGCGCGATTGCCCCTGTCCGACCCCAACTCGAACGGACAATACCAGACAACCCTATTCTACGCGGCTCCATGACCAGCTTCAACTTTCTGAGAGAGTCCTTTTGATTCCGTTCCACTAATTCCTGAAGTATCTCGTGGGCCCAGAATTCCTCCGGTACATCCTAATCAAGCTCGGCAAAGGCACTTTCATCAAAGGGGTCAACAACCGCAGAAATGACCGGCTTTGGCCTGCTTTCTTACCGTGCAATTAGCCAAAAACGCCCGAGCGGAGCAAGACGGCGCGGTTTCCGTGGCGCTTGCCAGAACCGCCTCGGGGTGCTATCTTACGTGTTACTCTCAGGTTCGGGTGCCCGAATCCATGTTTTTCGGCACGCTGAACGCTGGCTGGCGGCGTAGCTCAGTTGGTTAGAGCAGCGGAATCATAATCCGCGTGTCCGGGGTTCGAGTCCCTGCGCCGCTACTTGGGCATAGCCGGATGGCGGTACCACTTCTGCTGCCCCCGCAGCAGAGGACCGGGGGGTGCCGAAGGCAGCCTTGTGGGCTGCCAACAATTCCGGTTTGCGGGCGGCCGAGCGGGGTGTCCTCGACGCTCGTTCGGTTCTCGTGAAGGATACTCTCTCTCCCCCCTTAGTGGGCGAGTAAGCAAGGCCGATTGGCCTTGGCCATTGCGCGGATGCCGCCGTGGTCTTGGCCGGGCATGAGGCCCGCGCGAGTCTCCCGGCGGCCGGATTTGCCGCCGGATACTCGAGGGCTTCATTCGGGGCTGGCTTTGGACAAGGGTTTTGGTATCGAGTTTTGGGCTTTGAAGAATGCTACGGGGACCCGCCATGTCGCGCAAGGTCAAGAATGCCTATTGCAATCCCAAGGTTGATGTCGATTGGGAAGTCTTTTTGGCAAACCAACGAACCGTCAACGCTCTGATCCGGTTCATCGAGGGCGAATCGAACAACCAAGAACTGCGAAAAGCGTGCACTTCAGAAGCCTGCCGCCGCGAGGTTGACCGGATGCGCCGCCTCGGCAACTACGAGAGCCGCGAACGCGCGAGAAAGTTCCTCAGCCAGCACTACACCTGGTAATCGGCGATCCGCCAGCGAAGGCCGGCGCGTCTGTTCGCGGAGACTCGGCTCTTCTCGCCCCCCCCGACGAGCAGCCCGCAGCCCGACCGGCGAGCAACGAACGAGACGCCAGGGGACTTGTCGAGTTCCGCGATGCGCCCCCCGGTATGGGTGGGTTGTGGGTGCAGCCCCGAGTTTGATTTTTTCGGTGCCATTGACACCTCGGATTGGCCCGGCCAGCGGCCTGGTTGCGGCTCATGGATCGTCCGTGTCTCTCGCAACGTCTATAATTGCGCTGCACGACGGTCGATGGCAGCCTACTTGACGCTCGCGTGCACAAATCGGCAGGAGGGCATCCATGCAACCGATACAAGAGACCGTATTCGAGGAGACTGCGATCGTGGGCAAGAAACGTAGACGCGCGAGGGAGACGGCATATTCCGATTCCTACCCTTTGACGGTGATGTGCTGGATTTTCGGGGTGGCCACGTTCGACTTGATTGTCGGGCTCCTCTGCTCCGGCTTGTTTGAACGATACTCCGCCCTCGTAATCCGCCTGAGCCAGGGCTGAAGAAACCGGCGCAGTCGAATGCCTGGCAGGTTTTTTTCGGCGGTTCGCGACCTCCGACTGCTGAGGCCAATCGCCTAATGCAGCCCCGAAGTCTGCCCCGGCGGCGGCGCGGTTTCGGGCACGACCGAGATTCCGCCCGAGGCACGCAGTTCGACCCGGTAGCTTTTTCCGGGCCGCAATTGGATCGAAGGGGCCTCGCCGTGGGCCGCCCGAACCCCCTTCTCTCTGGCCAATTCCGGATCGTTGGCATAGTCCCAGAAGCGGGCCCAGAGCCCCTTTTCGAAGTCCGACATCGGGCCGCCGGTGCGGTAGACCGCCGGCTGCCCCCCCTCTTCATCAAGCGGGAAGCCCTCGGAGGGCAACTGTTTCTCGCCGAACACCCGCCGGAACAGCGCCACCGACGTGGCTCGCAACGGGTCGCCTTCTTCGATGTATTCATCGCCGAACTTCACGACCCAGGAATCGATGTAAGCCAGGTCGCCGGCCACGCTGAAAATGCGCGGCTCGCCGAGCGGTTTGCCGGCCTGATCGACGTCGACGAAGCTGAACCGGGTCACCAGGTCTCCTTTTGCGGCCGAGCCTTCCTGCGACAAGACCGTGATCCGCGCCAGCCGCTGGTCGACCTTCATCAGCTTGAGCGCCGTTGCCAGCCGCTGGATTTCCTTCCGCTTCTCCTCCAGATCCTTGTTCAGGGAGACGATCTCCGCCGCCTTCGCCCGCACGTCGTCCGCGAGCCGATTCACCTGCTGGCGGCTGGCGGTCAACTGGCCGGCCAACCGGTCGACCTCTTCCTGCTTGGCGGCCAGGTCGGCTTCGAGGGAGAACTTCGCCGCGTAGTAGTTCTTGTAGGCGAACCACCCGCCCGCCGCCACGAGGCCGATGATCGCCAGCGCCAGGACCGTTCCAATCAGACTGTTGAGGGCTTGAACCAGCTTGAGCACGGCAGGGCCCCTGAAATGGCAAGTGTCGAAAGAAACACGGCAAAGCCGCACGCAAATATACATCGCGGCTGGACGGGACGCCATAAGTCGCATATCGGCATGGCGTTACGGTGGAATTGAGCCATCCGACGCTGTGCTTCCGGTCTTGTGGAGAATTTAACGGCGGTTACCTGGGGGTTGGACGTAGGAGCTGCCTACGTTTTATGATATCAACGAGGCCGTGCTGCCGGGGGGAGCGCCCCTCGGTTTCGCGGCACGGGCAATTGCGGAGGGCGATGACCATGGCGCTGGCCCCCGGAGTGCAGGTCCTTGTTGGGCTGTTGGTCGTTTCCGCGATGATGAGCGCCCTCTGGCTCGTCCAGCGGCGGACCGGCAATGCCGGCATTGTCGACGCCGGCTGGGCCGCCGGGATCGGCATCCTGGGCGTCTTCTACGCGGCAACCTCCGGTGGCTACCCGCCGCGCCGCCTGCTCGTCGCGGCCCTGATCGGCGTTTGGTCCGCCCGGCTGGCCGCCTATATCCTGGTCGACCGCGTGATCGGCCATCCGGAAGAGGGCCGCTATCGGACGTTGCGCGCGAAGTGGGGCGAGGCGGCTCAGCGGAGGTTGTTCTCATTTTTTCAGGCCCAGGCGCTGGCGGCGATGTTTTTCGCGATGCCGATCCTGGTTGTCGCCTGGCATCCCGCATCTCGGCTGTCGGGGTGGGACCTGGCGGGCGCGTTGACCTGGTGCATCAGCGTGGGGAACACGATCCTCGCCGACCGGCAACTCGCTCGATTCAAGCGGCGCCCGGAGAGCCGCGGGCGCACCTGCCGCGAAGGCTGGTGGCGCTACTCGCGCCATCCCAACTACTTTTTCGAGTGGCTTCACTGGTGGTCCTACGTCGTGTTGGCCGTCGGATCGGCTTACTGGTGGCTGAACCTGCCGGCGCCGTTGGTGATGCTGTATTTCCTGCTGAAGGTGACGGGCATCCCACCGACCGAGGCGCAGGCCTTGGCCAGCCGCGGCGAGGACTACCGCGCGTATCAGCGCACGACGAGCGCATTCGTTCCCTGGTTTCCGAGAAAGGCAGGCGATTCATGATCGATTGGATCGACCTTGCCCAGCGCGGAATCCTGCCCGACTGGTTGATCCGCGTGGGTATGCGGCGGCTGATGTCTGCCCGGCTGCGGGAGGAGCGCAAACGGGATGCCGCCCAATTGGGAGGAGCCGTGCGCCAGTTTGTGCAGGAACTGCGCCGCAGCCCGATCGCCATCGCCACCGAGGCAGCCAACGAGCAGCACTACGAAGTGCCCAGCGAGTTTTTCCAGCGCGTGCTCGGCCCGCGTTTGAAGTACAGTTGCTGCTACTGGCCCTGGGCCAACAGCACATTGGCGGAGGCGGAGGACGCCATGCTGGAGCTGTTCTGCCAACGCGCCGGGATCGAGGAGGGAATGGATATTTTGGAACTGGGCTGCGGATGGGGCTCGCTCTGCCTGTGGATTGCCCAAAAACACCCGCGCAGCCGCATCTGCGCGGTCTCCAATTCGCGGACCCAGCGCGAGTTCATCGCGTCGCGCTGCGAGGAGCTGGGAGTGGGCAACGTCGAGGTGCTGACCGCCAACATCGCCGATTTCGCGCCCCGGCAGCGGTTCGACCGGGTGCTGTCCGTCGAGATGTTCGAACACGTGCGGAACTACGAGGAGCTGCTCCGCCGCATCGCCGCCTGGCTGGAACCCGGCGGCAAGCTGATGGTGCACATCTTCTGCCACGCCCGGTTCGCCTACCCCTTCGAGACGGAGGGCCCGTCGAACTGGATGGGAAAGCATTTTTTCACCGGCGGCATCATGCCATCCG
>JAMOAF010000998.1 GCA_023621895.1 Planctomycetota bacterium | reverse complement strand
GCCGCATCCAGGGCGATCGTGCCGTGGATCACCCGCCGATCCGCGTCAAGCAGGACGAACTCCGCGCCGGACAAACCGGCCATCTGGTCCAAGACGCTCTCGGTGAGCGGAAAACTCGCTTGGGCCAGCGTCCTTTGCACGCGGCTGAGTTCTTCCGCCTTGCTCTGCCCCGCAGCGGATACCGCCCAGAGGGCGCTCGCGGCGCTGGCCAGCACGATCGCCGCGATCACGATCAGCAGCATGGCAAGGAGGAACTGGAGTCGGATGGGCCAGCGCATGGCGTCGAATGCTCGGCAAAAGGCAAGAGGCGCGGCCTGGCACTCGCCGCGGCAGGAACCAGGTTCGATAGGGCGCTGTCGATCGAATCGACAGACATGTCGATTGGATCGACAGTCGGAAGCCGCTTTCGGCAATCCGGCGCGACTCTCTCCACTTTATCCTAGCAAACGAAATTCCCGCAATCCTCATGGTTGCACCAGTTCCGGCAGGCCCGGCGTCTGCAATTCCACCCACGCGGCACGATATTTGCCCCTCGTCTGCCGGCGAGGTCAGGAAGACCCGATTCATCGGAGCCGGAGGAGGAGAGTTTCATGCGACGGACGCGCGTCGTGAGCGGATTCACATTGGTCGAATTGCTGGTGGTGATCGCGATCATCGGCATTCTGACCGGGCTGCTGCTGCCAGCGGTGCAGGCCGCACGGGAGGCCGCGCGGCGGATGGCCTGCCAAAACAACCTCAAGCAAATCGGCATTGCCCTGCATAACTACTTGAGCGCCAACGGGAGCTTTCCGCCGAGCTTCTGCATCGAGCCGCGCGCCGTGCTGAGCGGCAACAACGGCTCGTGGTCGATCCACGGCCGCCTGCTCCCCTACCTGGAGCAAGGCAACGCCTACGATCAGGTCCGCCTGGATATGTCGTGGGACTCGCAGTTGTCGACGGGAGTGCCGGCGATGCGGATTCCGACCTACGTCTGCCCGAGCGATCCCAACGACACCGTGAGGACCAAGAACGGCGCGCCCTATATCCATCCGCAGACCTACGGATTCAATTTCGGCGCCTGGCTGGTCTACAACCCGGCGACGGGGCATGGCGGCGACGGGTCGTTCTTCGTCAACAGCCGGATGCGGCCGGCCGACTTCCGCGACGGGTTGAGCAACACGCTGGCCGCGGCGGACGTGAAGGCCTTTACGCCGTACTTTCGCAACACGTCGGACCCCGGCCCAACCGTCCCCTCCGCTCCCGCGGCAATCGCCGCGCTCGCCGCCGGCGCCGACTTCAAGCTCGGCCCGAGCACCAACGACAACACGGGCCATACCGAGTGGTGCGACGGCCGCGTGCATCACAGCGGAATCACCACGGTCTTCACGCCCAATACCTTCGTCGAGTATCTCCATTCCGACGGCAGGACGTACGACGTCGACTACAACTCGCTCCAGGAGGGCAAGAGCGCCACCCAGCCCACCTATGCCGCGGTCACGTCGCGGAGCTACCACCCGGGCGTCGTCTGTGCGGCCCTGATGGATGGCTCGGTTCGCTCAATCAGCGAAACGGTCGACCTCGCTGTATGGCGAGCGTTGGGCACGCGGCAGGGCGGAAGCGGCGAGCCGATCGCCAGCGGAAGCCTGCCGTAGCCGTCAGGGATTGCCCTTTGCCTTGCCGGTCGGGTCCACCGGGCGAACCACGCTCACCGGGCGCGGGGCGATCGAGCGGACCAGGTCCGGCAGGTCGTACCGCTCGAGCGCCTTGGCAACGACCTGCTCAAGCTGCTGCTGGCCGCGCGGCGTTGCCACCACGTCCATCCACGACTCGATCGCCTCTTCAGTCACCACTTCCGTGAAATGTTGGTCCAAAGCGGCCGCGTGCAACGCCACCGGCCCGCCGCGCTCGATGCCTTGCAGGGCGGCCAGCACGTCCTCGGTCCTCTGCCCCGGCAGCGGGCGGCCGAGGTGAATGCCCAGGAAGGCCGACTTTTCCCCCGATTGTTTGGGCGCTGTCTCGCCCGTGCCTCGAACATCGATCGCCAGCACGGCCCGGCCTTCCCGGACCAGCGCCTCGATGGGACCACCAGGGCCGGCGCCGCGCTGCTTGCCGCGACCGTCGACGTACAGGACCGCCGGCAACTTGCCCTGCCGGACGGTGGGCAGGAAGACGAGTGCGGGCACGGGCGGTTCGCCCTGGCGCTCGATGCGAATCTTCTCGATCGTGTATCCCTCGCGCTTCACCACGCCAACACTCCGCGCGACCGGCTTCTCAGCGATCGGACGGATTCCGGCCAACCGGCGGACCTCGGCGAGGCACTCATCCCGCGCGCGGTCGCGCCAGAACGCCTCCCGCTGCGGCGCCAGCTCTTTCGCTCGCTCCAGATTCAAGTCCCACACGGTCCGATCGCCGAATTCCTTCACGACCTGGCCCGACTCGGTCACCTGCAAAGCGGCGTCCGTCTGAATCGCCGGCTCAGGCTCGCTGGGCGCGTCGTTGACGCCCTGCAACCAGCGCCGCATGAAACGCAAGACAGCCTCGCGCCGCGGCTGGGAGAAGCCGTGCTTGTCGGGATACTCGAACAGGTCCACGCGCTCGCCGAACCCGAGGACGCCATACAGCCGCTTGGCCTCCCGGAAAGTGTCCCACGAGCCGCCGATGTCGAAGAAGTCGTGCGTGGCCGTCACGATCAGCGTCGGCTTGGGCGCCCGCAGCGCGACGTAATCGGCGTGGTCGATCCCCAGCGCCACTTGGGCCGTGATGTTCTGCTCGCCGTCTTGCGGGCCGATGGTGTTGAACAGCCGGCTGAGCGAGGTGATGTAGCACGACGGGGCGGCGGCCAGAATCCGGTCGTCGGTGGCCATCAGGTACGCCGTCAGCGTCCCGCCGCCGGAGTTGCCCGTGCAGCCGATCCGCTCCGGGTCGACCTCCGGTCGGGAGATCAGGTAGTCGAGCGACCGGATGCCGTCCCAAATCCGGTAATTCGCGGCGCCCGTACCGGTCAGGCGCGCCCCGATGTCGGTCAGCGTATGCTCGCCGGTCCCCCCGGCGATCGGCTTGCCGCTGTCATCGAGCAACTGGTATCGCTCGCCCTGGCCGATGGGATCGTAAATCAGTGCGACGAAGCCATGCCGGGCCAGTAGGATGCAGATGCTCTGATAGGCTTTCTCTGCCTTGCCGTTTGCCGAATGCCCGCATGGCACCAGCACGCCGGGGAACGGCCCCTTGCCCGCCGGCACGTAGAGATTCCCGGTCACGTGGTGGCCGGGACGGCTCTCGTACAGGACTCGCTCGATCCGGTAACCCTCGGCCTGGATCGCGCCGAGGGTCTTCCCGTTAAGCGGCCCGCGCTTGGGAAACGGGCCGAGGGCGTCGCTCCACGACTTGCGGATTCGCTCGATCCGCTCACGCACGGCTTCCGGCGTCTCCAGCGATCGGACCTCCTCCCGGCGCGCATCGAGCAGCTTGTCGCATTCCCTCACCAGGTACGCGCCGAGCAGCTCGGCGGGCTGCTCGTCGGGCGTAAGGACGGCCAGCTCGCCGGCCGTTTCGGCCGGCGCGCCCGCGACGGCCCAGGCAGTCGAAAAGATCAGCAACAACAACGCGGCAGAAAGGCACGCAAACGTGCGCATGAAACGATCTCCTGAGGTTGCAGAGTTCGCGAAGGCAATGGCTTGGATATTTCCAATGTTTCCGATCGAGCATGCAAAGGCGATCGGGATTGTCGCATATCGCCGAACAAGCCGCAACAATCACGCGGCATGCGGCACTGCCGATGCCGTGCCGGCGGCCCGAAAGAGCCTGGCAGGCGGCGAGCCAATCGCCGTTTCAACCTGACGACCCGATCCTGCGACCGCCCCGCGCTCGGTGGGGGACGCCCGCACCCGTGCCCAGCTGCTATAATCGCCGGTGCCGGCACTTGCCCGAGGGCCTCGTTGTTCGCCTCCAGAGCCAAGGCGCCGAGACCCAAGGAAAGAACATCAGGATTTGAAAGGCCCGATGCGGCAGTGCCGAGTCGCGCTGGGTATCAAGAAGCTTGCCCGCTGACGGGAATGCAGATCATCGATCCGACTGCCAGGGAGGACCCCTTGATGAACAGAGCCGCCAGATGCATCGACCGGGTGATCACTGCTTTAAACCGGGCCCTGCCGGCAGGGTGGCAGGCGGCGATCGAGCCGCGCTGGCTGTGCATGGTGTTGGTCGGCGCTGTCGCGGCACTGTCGCTCGGGGCACGAGCCGCCGGCGCGGAATTTACGATCGAGGCCGCGGACTTCGACGGCGGCAACGTCCGGGTGAGCCTCACCGGCCAGCCGTACGCCGACGGTCCTTCCTGTGTCTGGAACGCCGGCGAGCTGCCGAATTGGGCCGAGTATGAAATCGAATTCCCCGCCAGCGCCGATTACACGCTGTTTGCCCTCTACGCGGCAGCCGAGGCGCGTCCGGTCGAGATTCGCCTCGATGATCAGATCGTGCACACCGGTTTCAAAGGGGTCACGGGAAGCTGGAACACCACGTCGGCCAGGTGGGAGGAGCAATGCCGCCTGCCCATCACCCGGGGCACGCACATCATCCAACTCCGCTGCGAAGGCCCTCTTCCGCACATCTGCGGGCTGCGATTGAAGTCGTCCGTGCCCTTTCCCGAAGGTTGGCGATTGCCGCGGCCGACGCCGGAGCAGCGGGCCGAGCGGATGCAGCGCGCCCTCCGGCGGGCGCAGATCAAGGCGGAGATCGCGGCACTTGAGAGCGTCGACCTGGAAGCCGTGCGGCTGGCCATCGAGGACATGGAGAGGGAGTTTCCCGGCCAATACGACGGCGTGAAGCACAGGCAGGCCGTAGCGCGATTCGAACTCGAGCGCGCGGCCCTGTTGAAGCGGCTGGCCGGCAACGAGGCTGGGCAGTCCGAATCGGTCGAGCAGATCCTGGCCGGCATCCGAGACGCGCTGCTGGCCAATCCGCTGCTCGACTTCGATCGGCTGCTGGTCGTCCGCCGCAACTTCGCCGGCAATCGAGCGCGGCAGGTAGTCAGTTCCGACGCGGGCTTCGTGGCCCACAATTATCAGAACCACACGTCGCTTGCTCGCGGAGGCTGGGACAACGAGATCGCCGTGCTTTCCAACCTCCGCGGCCGCCCCCGGATCGAACGCCTCCATAAACCGCCCGGCGACCCGATTCTCCGCGACGTGCGGCTCGATTTCTCCGCCGGCCGCATGCTGTTTTCGAGCATCGACGCCAACGGCCGCTGGGCGATCTACGAAATCGGCAGCGATGGCCGCGGCCCGCGGCAGTTGACACCCGCCGATTATCCCGACCTGGACTTCTTCGACGCCTGCTACTTGCCCGACGGCCGCGTGATTCTCTGCTCGACGGGCGGCTATTTCGGGCTGCCTTGCCTTGACGGCGACGGGCAGGTGGCCAGCCTCTATCTGCTCGACCCGGAGACCAAGGCGCTGCGGCAACTCACGTTCGACCAGGACAGCGACAGCGACCCGGCCGTGTTGAACGACGGCCGCGTCCTCTATCAGCGCTGGGAGTACAGCGACATTCCCCATTATTTCGCGCGGCGGCGAATGAGCATGAATCCCGACGGGACGGGCCAGTTGGCCCTTCACGGCAGCAACTGCTGGTTTCCGACGGCGCTGCGATTCACCAGGCCGGTTCCCGATCACCCGACCCGGCTCGTGGGCATCATCAGCGGGCATCACGATTTCGGCGACTGCGGCCGCATGGCGCTTCTCGATCCCGGGCTGGCGAGCGGCTATCCGTTTCAGTACCGCCCGGCGTCGAAGGAGTGGGGCGTCGAAGGCGAGCAAATCGCGGTGACTCCCGACGTGCTGCCGGCGGAGCGGACCGGCTTTTTGCAGCTTGTCCCCGGCCGCGGCAAGACGGTGGCCGGCACCGTCTGCGATGCGATCATCGGCGACGTGTATCGCAAAGAGCTGCCGGCGCTGGCGACCCACCCTTATCCGCTCAGCAGCAAGTATTTTCTCGTCTCGATGAAGCCCACCCCGCAAAGCCTCTGGGGAATCTACCTGGTCGACGTGTTCGACAACGCCACGTTGATCATGGAAATCGAAGGCGCGGCGCTATTCGAGCCGCAGCCGCTGGCGCCGCGGCGGCGGCCGCCGGTGATCCCGGATCGGGTCAACCCCGCAAGCCCGACCGCCCGGGTGCATATCGCCGACATCTACAGCGGGCCGGGCTTGCGAGGCGTGCCGCGCGGCACGGTCAAGCGTTTGCGAGTCTTTTCGTACCATTTCGGCTACAACGCCAAGGCCGGATTTCCCCTCGTCGGCACCCAGGCCGGCTGGGATATCAAGCGGGTGCTCGGCACGGCAACGGTCGAGCCCGACGGCTCGGCCTGGTTCGAGATCCCTGCTAACACGCCGGTCTCGATTCAGCCCCTGGACGAGGAGGGCCGAGCCGTGCAACTGATGCGGAGCTGGCTCGTGGGGATGCCGGGCGAAGTGGTCTCCTGCGCCGGCTGCCACGAGAATCGGCGGGAGACGCTCCCTTTGCAGCGCAGCCAGGCCCACAATCGCCGGGCGGAACCGCTCGAGCCTTGGTGCGGCGCCCCGCGCCCCTTCGCCTTCGCCCACGAAGTTTACCCCGTCCTCGAGCGGTATTGTGCCGGCTGCCACGACGGCCCGGCGGAGGTCGGCCCCCGCAGCAAGCCATGCTTCAACGATCCGGATGCCGCCTACGACACGCTCCATCCGTACGTTCATCGGCCGGGCGTGGAATCCGACATGGCGCTGCTCAACCCGATGGAGTACCACGCATCGACCAGCCCACTGATCCAGATGCTGGAGAAGGGGCATCACGGGGTGAAGCTGGCCGAAATGAGCCGCCAGTCGCGGGAGCGGCTCTACTGGTGGATCGACCTGAACGTGCCCCGCGCCGGCAGTTGGAATCCACCCCCCTTCCACGAGCGCGATCAGCGCATGCGTCGCTGCGAGCTGGCCGAGGCGCTGGCCGGCAACGGCGATGATCCGGAAGGCGAGTTCGCCGCGGCAGCCGAGGCGTTCCGCAACCGGACGCCGGTCCCTTTCCTCGCGCCGCCGGAAGAGCCGGTCCAGCCCGACGGACTGGCAGTCGCCGGCTTCCCCTTCCCGGCTTCCGAGGCGCGCCGGATGCAGCAGGCCAATGGTGCGAAAGCGCCACTGGTCCTCGACTTGGGTGATGGCGTCACGATGACGCTGGCCTGGATTCCGCCCGGCGAGTTCGTGATCGGCAGCCTCAAGGGCGCCGCCGATGAACGGCCCCGTTCGGTGGTTCGAGTGAGTGAGCCCTTTTGGATGGCCGTTGCGGAGGTGAGCAACCGCCAGTACGCGCGATTCGATCCGCTGCATGACACGCGTTACATCGACATGCATTCGCTGGATCGAGTCGTTCCCGGGCACATCGCCAACCACCCCGATCAACCCGTGGCGCGCGTTTCCTGGTCGGAAGCCCTGCGGTTCTGCCGTTGGCTGAGCGAGAGAACGGGCAGAACCGCGACCCTGCCCACCGAGGCCCAATGGGAATGGGCGGCCCGAGCGGGCACGGAGACCCAATTCTTCTACGGCACGGCGGAGACTGACTTCGGCCAGTTCGCCAACCTGGCCGACCAGGCCCTCCGCTGGTACAAAATGGGCTACGATGGCCCGAGCACGTTGCAGCGGCGCTATCCCTACCCGGCCGAGATGAACTTTCCCCTGCACGACGAGCGATTTCGCGACAACTGGTTCGTCGTGGACTACACGGGTCGGACCACGGCCAACGCTTGGGGGCTGAAGGACATGGTCGGCAACGTCAGCGAGTGGACGCGCAGCAGCTATCGGCCGTATCCTTACGTCGACGATGACGGCCGGAACGACCAGGCCGGCTCCGACCGCAAAGTCGCCCGCGGCGGCTCCTGGGCCGACCGACCGGCGGATGCCGGCTCCTCCGTGCGGCGCGCCTACCAACCATGGCAGCAAGTCTATGACGTCGGCTTCCGGGTGATTGTCGAAGGCCCGCTGTCTGGCAGCCCGCTTACCTTGCACCGGCCGTCTCGCCGGCCTCGCGCTCCGTGTGGAACGCCTTCGGGAGCATGTCCTTGACGCGCTCGATGATCCGTTCCTCCATGGCCGGCTCGAGCGTCTCGGGACGCCCGAACGTGACCTGGCTGCTGAGACTGTTGCGCGGCTCGTAACCTCCCTCGGCGATCAGCCGCTTGGAGACGACGTAGCCTGAAACGTCGTTGGCATAGGCCGTGATCCAGAGCCGGCTCGCGTCCAACTCGCGTTTCAGCCGCAAGGCGTAGTCGACGACCACCTCGTTGGAGAGAAACACCATGGCCAGATCGTTGCCGAACGTCCAGACTACGATCGGGTAGGCCCTCGGGTCCGGCGCGCGGCCTTCCTTCTCCATCTTGTCGAGCAGGGTCTTGACGGCGTTCGACGTGCCGGCCGCCGCCCGGGCGCTCTCCTTGTCGGGGGCCTTTGCATAAGGAATCTCCAGGACCGTGCCCCGAGCCGACAGCACGGGTCGGATCGGCGTCCATGGCCCGGCCAGGAGCCGCTTCACTTCGTCGGCCAAGGCCCGGCCGTGCTGCTCGCACAGGGCGACCGTTCCATGCGGGCAGGGGTCGGCGTCGGCCCCGCAGCCGATCGTGATCATCGCCAGCACGCCCGGCTGATCCGACTCGATGCACTCCTGGGCGCAGCCCGCCCAATCGCCGTGAATCTGCTTGAAGTCGCCCCGCAGCGTCGTGTTGTGGCAGGCATAGTTTGCCACCAGGGCGACCACTTTGCCATCGCGCGAGACTCTGAGCACGGCCAACTCGTGATCGACCGGTGCGTCGGCCACGCAGCCGAAACCGGACCATTTGCCGCCGGTGAGCACGCGCCGGTTGGAAGCGAAACCGACCGCGCCGCGTGCCAACTCCAGCCGCGCCGGTTGCCGGTTGCCGAGCGCTTCCTTGACCACGCCCGTCAGCCGATCGGTCAACAGCTCGGCATAGCGGGCGAGCCGATCTCGCTCCGCCCCTTCGATCGAACCCATGCCTTTCAGGTTCGGGCCGGAGTGGTTGTGGGAATTGCAGAGCACGAACCGTTCGGGGGCGATCCGCACCGTCTTGGCGACGCGCTGGAACACCGTCTCGCGAATATCGCCGGGCACGGCGCCGCAATCGACCGTCAACAAGACCGCCGGCCCCTCGCCCTCGTCGCCGCCGATCGCCATCGCCGTTGCCTTCAAACGCCCGGCCACCCCCTCCGACTCGGTCTTGCGCGCCGCGTAGCCGTACATCCTCACGGGTGTTTCAGGGGTGATGTCCACTTTGGCCAGGCCAATCGGGACGGCGGCTGGCGGGGAAGGTTCCGCCGCATGGGACAGGGCGGCCAGCCCCGCGGCAGCCAAGCCAAAGACCAAGCACAAACACATCCAGCGGTAGAAAGGCATGACTTGATCCTCCGATTGTTGCTAACTGGGAACGATTGACCAGCTTCGCGCCAAAGATAACCGCCCGGGGCCCTCCGGTCCACTGCCCCCCGCCTTTCCTGGTTCCCAATCTGCCTGGTTCCTAAGCTCCAGCTTGGGAATCGCCGCGGCGCACTGTAGTCGGAAGCCGAAAGACCCGCCGGGCAAGCCGGCGGGATTTGCGTCTGACCCCCCAACCCTTTCCTGGTTCCCAAGCTCCAGCTTGGGAATCGCCGCGGCGCACTGTAGTCGGAAGCCGAAAGATCCGCCGGGCAAGCCGGGGGGATTTGCGTCTGAACCCCCAACCCTTCCCTGGTTCCCAAGCTCCAGCTTGGGAACCAGGCAGCAGGAGGGATCAGGCGGCATGAAAAACTGAACCCTGAACCCTGAACCCCGAACCCTTACTCCACCCTCGCCAATTCGACAATCTTCGACGCCAGGAGCCAACGGTACGCGTCGAAATCCGGCCCGCTCCAGAGCCCGTCA
>JAMOAF010000841.1 GCA_023621895.1 Planctomycetota bacterium | reverse complement strand
GCGGCGAAGACGGCCCCTTCGCCCAATTCAATGTCGCCGTCGTAGAGCCCCCACCCAATGAGAAGCCAGAAGAGCAGAAAGGCAATACACATCGCGCAGTCCCGCCATCAGAAGACTGTCTGAGTTGTGTGGTAATCTGCTTTCATCTAAGTAGGTATTTGACTTGATTTTAGTGCGGATTGCCGCATCGGGCAACTGCGCCGTACCAAGTCTCCGCGTGATGCGGGAATGGAAACTCGGTCTACCCCGATCATTCTGGCACGGCGCGCCAGGGTGTGGCTGGCGGAGGTGCCAGCGCGCCAATCGCCGCAGGCGCGATGTCCGCGTCAACAGCCGTGGCCGTGGCGGCGTCGATACTCGCGCGGTGAGACTCCGTGGTGTCGCCGGAAGTGCTCGGCAAAACGGGCCGGATCGCCGTATGCGACCAGCGCTGCGACCCGTCGAATGGGCTGTGATGTCTCGGAGAGAAGCCTGACAGCCTTTTGCATCCGCAGCGCACGCAGGTATTCCGTGAAATTGACACCGTGCTTCTGGTGAAACAGCCGCGCCAAATGCCCCGGACTGGTGTTGGCCACGTGCCTGGCCACGAAGCCGAGCCGGATCGGCTCGCCGAGGTGCAGCGCAACATAACTGCATGCGCGGGCGAGCGGATCGTTCAGCAGCGGTGTCTCGCCAACGTGTTCTCCGAGTTGGCACCAGGGAGCCTCCGCAAGCGCCGCGGCCGCGTTCTCAGCCGCCGCGGCATCGCCCGCACAGATCGCTTCGACCAGCGCTCGATGTCTCTCCGCGAACTGCTTCAAATCGAGGCTCCCAACGTTTCGAGCGGGCACGTGAAACCATTCCCTCGCATTGGCTACTGTCTGCCGAGCCGCTCAAGGAGGCCTCCGGCACGGGCGGCGGCGGTGCGCCGGCCCGGCGGCCCCGAGACGAGACAGGCCCGGTGAGTGGTCGCCTGCGGGCGTAACCTGTCGCCCCCGCGGCAACGAAGGGTATAATGACGGGGTACTCCTCCGGTTGCCGATCCTCTTTTCCGAGCCGTTTCGATGTCGTCGCCCGATCGCAATCCGCCGCCAAGTTCCGAAAACGTTCCCGAGAATCGGGAAGACGGCCTCCTCGGCGCCCGCGTGGAGGAGCTATCGGCCAATCGGGATTCCGCACCGCGGCCGATTGTCGCGATGGCCCCAGCCTCCGGGCCTCGCTACGCTGAGCCGAGCCGGCCCTCGCTGCTCCGGCTGTCAACCTGGACGCTGCTGGTGGCGATGCTCTTGGCACTGCTCGTACTCCCCAAATTGGCGGAGCAGATCCAATACTCCGTGAGCCGGGGCGACCAACGTGCCAAGGCCGAGGTGGCTCGCCAGGTACTCGCCCAATTTCCCGAGTCAGCAACCCGTCTTGCCTATGTTGCCAAAAGCATTGCTCCGAGTGTCGTTGGCATTGAAACGGCTCAGCTTTCCGCGCCGTTGCCGACCGATGAAAGGGAACTGCTTTTCGGTGTTCCCAGCCTCCGCACGGAAGGGATGGGCTCGGGCGTGATTATCGACGCGGAAGGTCACGTGGTGACCAACAACCATGTCATCGACCAGGCCGCTCAAATCACCGTCAAGATGAGCGACGGCTCGAAAATCCGCGATGTAAAGGTCGTGGGGCGCGATCCGCTGACCGATCTGGCGTTGCTCAAAATGGAAGGTGGCCCGTTCCTGCCCGCCCCCTGGGGCGACAGCAGCACACTCGAGGTCGGCGACGCGGTCCTGGCGGTCGGCAACCCCTTCGGCCTCGACCGCACGGTCACGGCCGGGATTGTCAGCGCCACCGGGCGGCGAGCGCAAATCTCACCGCTCGCTCACCAGGATTTCCTGCAAACCGACGCCGCGATCAATCCCGGCAACAGCGGCGGCCCCCTGGTGAACATGCAAGGCGAAGTGGTGGGGATCAACACGGCGATCTACGGCCGGCAAAATCTGGGCATCAGCTTCGCCATCCCCAGCCAGATCGCAAAAAAGGTCTGCGACGGCTTGCGGGAGAATGGGCGCGTCGTCCGCGGCTGGCTCGGCGTGGCGATGCTCGACGTCAACGAGGCCGTCGCGGGGCAATTCGACCTGCAAGAGCACTCCGGGGCCCTTGTCACGGAGGTCATACCCCGTTCGCCCGCTGACAAGGCCGGCGTGCGGCGCTACGACGTGATTGTTGAGTGGAACGGGCAGCCGGTTACGGCCTCGGCCGGCCTCAGCCGCGCCGTTGCCGATACGGAGGTCGGCTCGACCGCCACGATCGTCGTCGCCCGCAACAAGTCGCGCGTGGAACTCGACGTGCAGGTCGGCGAGCGCCCGCTCCAATTGGAGTAAACTGCAAGCCGCGGGCCGCAGCGTACAGCGGCGCCACCGGGCGGGAGGCGGGCGATTCCACGCCGAACGTATGGTGCAATCGAGCCGCGGTGTGACGTGTCGGCCGTTCCCGACCGGGAAACTCGGAAACGGTGCAGACCTTGTGCTCCAGTTGCCGTCCGCGGGGGCTAACCGTTGACACCCCATTAGGCTGCCCCTAGAATGCACGATTCACATTGCGGATACTGTCGGCACTAACCGGCTGACTATCGGTGTCTCGGACCTGGAGGAAGACCCATAATGGCAGAAGTGAAATCAGGCCACATTGTCAACGTAATGAAGGAAGAACGCCTTTTTCCGCCGCCGAAGGCGTTCTCCGAAAGGGCGAGAATCCGGTCGATGGAGGATTACCAGAAGCTCTGGGACGAGGCCGCGGCCGATCCGGGGAAGTTCTGGGGCGACATGGCGAAGGAACTCCACTGGTTCAAGCCCTTTGACAAGGCGCTGGAGTGGAATATGCCGTTTGCCAAGTGGTTCGTCGGCGGCCTGACGAATGTGTCGTACAACTGCCTTGACGCTCACCTGAATACCCCCCGAGCGAACAAAGCGGCGATCATCTGGGAAGGGGAGCCGGGCGACACCGTGGTGCTCACCTACCGGATGCTGCACCGCGAGGTTTGCAAGTTCGCCAACTGCTTGAAGAGCCTCGGGGTGAACAAGGGGGACCGGGTTTCGATCTACATGCCGATGGTGCCCGAACTGGCGATTGCGATGTTGGCCTGCACCCGCATCGGCGCGATCCATTCGATCGTCTTCGGCGGCTTTTCGGCCGAAGCGATCGCCGACCGCAACCAGGACGCCCAGGCGAAAGTGCAGATCACGGCCAATGGCGGCTGGCGCCGCGGCAAGGAGTTGCCGCTGAAGGGGATCGTCGACGAGGCGCTTGAGAAGTCGCCGAGCATTCAGAAGTGCATCGTGCTGAAGCGGACCCGCACCGAGTGTTCGATGAAGGAAGGCCGCGATGTCTGGTGGCACGACCTGATGGCCAAGGCTTCGCCCGACTGCCCGGCGGAACCGATGGACGCCGAGGCGCCGCTGTTCATCCTTTACACGAGCGGTTCGACCGGCAAGCCCAAGGGTGTCAGGCACACGACGGCCGGCTACAACCTGTTTGCGAAGAAGACGTTCGAGTGGGTCTTTGACAATCGCGAGGACGACGTTTTCTGGTGCACGGCCGACATTGGCTGGATCACCGGCCACAGCTATATCGTCTACGGCCCGCTCTCGGCCGGGGCAACGAGCCTGATCTTCGAGGGCGCGCCCAACTGGCCGGACGAGGGCCGGTTCTGGGAGATCATCGAGAAATACCGCGTCAACGTCTTCTACACGGCCCCCACGGCGATCCGCGCCTTCATCAAGTGGGGCGACGAGTGGGTCGACAAGCACGACATCTCCAGTCTGCGGCTTCTCGGCACCGTCGGCGAGGGCATCAACCCCGAAGCCTGGATGTGGTACCACAAGAAGATCGGCGCCGAGCGATGCCCGATCGTCGACACCTGGTGGCAGACCGAGACCGGCGGGATCATGATGACGCCGCTGCCCGGCGCCACGCCGACGAAGCCGGGAAGCTGCTGCAAGCCGCTGCCCGGGATCGTGCCCGAAGTGGTCGGCGAAGACGGCAAGCCGGTTCCCACCGGCAGCGGCGGGTGGCTGACGATCACCCAGCCTTGGCCGGGGATGCTCCGCGGCATCTGGGGCGACGACGAGCGCTACAAGGCCCAGTACTGGAGCGACGTGCCGGGCAAGTACCTTTGCGGCGACAACGCCCGCTGCGACGAAGACGGCTACTACTGGATCATGGGCCGGATCGACGACGTGTTGAACGTCTCCGGCCACCGGCTGAGCACGATCGAGATCGAGTCGGCCCTGGTCAGCCACGACGCCGTGGCGGAAGCGGCCGCGGTCGGGCGGCCCGACGATATGACCGGCGAGGCCGTCTGTGCCTTCGTCACGCTGACCAGCGGAACGGAGCCCACCGATGCGCTGAAGAAGGAGTTGAAGGCCCACGTCGGCAAGGAGATCGGCAAGTTCGCCGCGCCGGCCGACATCCGCTTCACCTCGGCCCTGCCGAAGACGCGCAGCGGCAAGATCATGCGGCGACTGCTCCGCGACATCGCGGCGGGCCGCGAGTCGGCCGGCGACACCTCGACGCTCGAGGACTTCAGCGTCCTGGCCAGGCTCCGCAGCGACGACGAGTGACCGATCGGCCGGCGGAGGGCCGCTGATTGCGGCTCCGTTGGCCGGTGTCAAAAAACCGCCGGGCCGGGCTTCGACCAATCGAAGTCCGGCCTTTGTGCGCACCGGCAGGGAGGTCTCGGGCAAGGTCCAAGGCTCAACTCCCAATCGCCAAACGCGAGCAAGACGGGGCATTTGGCTGGGAGCGCCGCACCTTGCGGAACTTGGACCCGGGGCCTTGGATTTGGAGCCTTCCCGGTTTTTATTGGCCTCGAAGAGAAATGGCACGTTCACGTCCCTTGCCGCAATCCAGACGCCGTGATTCAGAGGTGCCCGGCAGCGGCCAGGGGCCGCCCTTGTTGTGGCTCTGGCCGGCGGTCGCCGCGGCGGGCTGGTTCTGGGCCGTGCAGATCGTGGCGCTCCGCCAGCATTTGATCCTCTTCTACGAGACGATCGCGGGGGCCCCGCCGGCGTGGGGCGTGATGGCGACTTCTCGTCTGCATTTCCTTCTGGCCCTCTCGGGGGCGGCACTGCTCGGCTTCGGCTGCCACGGCGTTGGCAAGACACTTCGCCAGAGGCTTCCGGCAGCGACTGGCTGGCTGCTTGTAGCCTGGTTTGTTCCCGCATTCGACTTGCTGCGGCTTGGCGGCGTGGCGATTCCGCGGCCATTCTGGGAGCCGCTGTTGTTGGCGGGAACGACGGGTGCGGCGGCCGCCCAGATCGCGGTGCACGTTCAGGTGCCGTCCCGCTGGCGAGCCGCGTGGGGCCGCCTGCCGCATTGGGCGGTTGTCTCCGCGTGCGCCGCCAGCCTGGGCGCCTGGTGGTACGTCCAAGGCTGTCGCGCCTACGCGGACTACATGATCGGATTCGCCGATTTCGCTCAATTCGGCTGGCGCGTCGCCAGCACGTGGGAAGGTCGCGGCCTGTTGAGCGAGACGCCCAGCCTGGGCCCCTTTTGGGACCACTTCAATCCGGTCCTGATCCTGTTTGCGCCGCTCTGGGGCGTTTGGCCCGATGCGCGGCTGTTTATCCTGATCCAGGCGCTGTGCCTGTCGGCGCCCGGATTGCTGGTCTACGCGATCGTTCGCCGCTGGGGCGGGGCGCCGTGGACGGCCGCAACCTGGTCGTGCTCCTACCTGGCGCTGCCGGTGATTGGGCAGTTGAATCTGAACTACACCTACGGCTGGCATCCATCGAGCGTGGCGCTGGTGCTGTTCTTCGCGGCCGCCGTGCTGCTCCTGGGCGGTTCCCGCTTGTGGGCCGCGGCAGCCGTGCTGGTTGCCTGCGGTTGCCAGGAGGACGTATTCGTCACCCTCGCGTGGTTCGCGGCCGTGATGGGGGCGGCGGCCTGGATCGAGGAGCGTCGCCGAGGCGAGGGCCGGGCTGGGCCGTCGCCGGCGGCGCGGCTTCCGCAATGCATGCCCCCTTTCCTCTGGTGGGCCGTCGCCGGCTGGCTGGCCCTCGGGTTCCTGCTGGTCTTCACGTACGCCGGCTTTGCCGGCTTTCAAACGGGTCGATTCAAGGCCCTGGGCGATTCGGCTGCCGAAATCCTCCTCTCGCCGATCCTCCGCCCCGCCGTGTTCTGGGGCAACGTGTTTCGGCCACGCTGCGCCTACTTCGTGCTGGCGCTGACGATTCCCCTGGGGTTGGCGAACGTGGCTCGCGGTTGGCTGTTCGCACTCGCCGCGGCCCTGCCGCTCGGCGTGCTGCTGGCATGGGATTTCATTCCGGCAACGAGCATCGCCTTCCAGTATCACACGCTGATCGTGCCGCTGCTGGTGCTTGGGGCGATTGCGGGCGCGGCCGGCCGCGCGCCCAGCGCGGGAGCACTGCCGACCCGATGCGCCGAGGAAGGCTCTGGCAGGCGAGCCGGCGACAGCGTGGACCGGGCGTCTTGGACAGACCGCGGGCTGTTGATTGGGGGGACCGCCGCGCTGGCGGCCTCGCTCACCGCTTCCGTGCCATTAGGGGCAATGCCCTGGAGCACGCCCACGCTCGTCGAGGCGGTGGGGGGGACTTATGTCGACGACCAGGGGACTCTGCTGGTGGGCCGTCTCAAGCGGGGTTCGGCTGCAAATTCGCTGGTCAATGACCTCCTCGCGCGGATCCGGAGCGAGCGAAATGCCGTCTTGTCGACGGGCCGGCTGGCAACCCACTTGTTGACCGCCGAGCGGCTGGAGGTGGCCGGATTCGCCCGTTCGCGCTGGGAGGCGATGCGGCGGGAAGTCGGGCCGGGGCGATCGCCAATCGAGCTGTTCGATTGGGTTGTCTTGGACACCCGGGAGCAATTCTGCCAGTCGCCCGAGGATATCCAGTTCCTGGCCGGCGAGGCTCGGGCCGCGGGCTACGAATTGGTGCAGCAAGACCTTGGCATCCTGGTCTTCGCGAGGGGGCGCCGCGCGGCGCCCTCCCAGCCGTAGAGGCCCAAGGCAGGCGCTCGGCAAACCGGCTGCCAGTGCGAAGGGTTCCAGGGGGAACGTGAACCAGCGGCGGCGCGCCGTCCGGGCTAGCGGCTTGCGGGCATGGCCGCTACGGCATTGCCCCCGGCATCCCACCTGGCATCCCGCCCGGCATTGCCCCTGGCATCCCACCCGGCATCCCGCCCGGCATTCCACCTACCCCCATCATTGTGGGCCCGGTGGGGATGATCTCGTACTTGACTGCTGGGGGCGGCGCGTCGCCGACCGAGGCCACCACGGTGGCCAATTTCTCGCGTGCCTCTTCGATCGCCTTCGCCAAATCGATCGTCGAGATCGGCCTGTTGTTCTTTTTCTCGTCAATCACGGCGAAGCAGTCATGGATCGGGGTGGAGAGGCTGGCGATCAGGTCTTTCTGGGGTTTCTGCGCGGCGATCGCCTCCAAACCGTAAGGCGCTTCGTTTCGCGAGGGCGTCTTCGACTTCTTGCCCAGCCCGATCAGCACGGCACTGAGCCCTTCCTTGAAGCGGCGGCGCAATCGATCAATCCGCCGTGTTTCCTCGGTGCTTAGCGGCGGGCCGATGCCGTAGCCCATGCCCATCCCCATGCCCATTTCCGGGTCCATGGCGTACGATGGCCCGGCCATGCCGCCCTCCGCTCCGGGCATAAGACCAGCCTCGTAGCCCGGCCCGATGGCCGCGCCGGATCGACTCGCCGTGAGCTGCTCGTCGTGCAACCGCTTGCGCTCGATGTCGCATACGCTCACCGCCAGCATGCCCAACGTGTGGAGGTATGCGTTCATGTCGACGCTCACGTTGCCCTGGTAGGCCACCTTTCCAAGACCCTCGGCGGCGGCGTAGCGGAGAAACAACGGGCTTTCCGTCTCGGCGACAATGTCGAGGAAGATTTTGGCTAGGGCGGCCGGGTTGCTGGCGCCGCCCCATTCGGCAAGCGCTTCAACCGCCAGCGTCCGCATCCACGCGTGCCCCTCCTCGCTCCGCACCCGCTCCGGCTCCCGCATCTGGGCCAGGGCGACCAGGGTCGAGATCGCCT
>JAMOAF010000516.1:8136-9623 GCA_023621895.1 Planctomycetota bacterium | reverse complement strand
GGTGGCTCATGGTGGGCCGGCGCTGGCGTTTTGGTCGTGTCGGCGTTTTCTTCGGTGGTGCGCGTTGCGGCGGTGCGGGCCGTGAGAGGGATGGGCCGCTCTGGACCACCCTACGAGAGGCGGTGCAGGACCTCGCCGGCGTGGTCGACGACGAGGATGCCCTGGTCCTCGCGGCCGCGGAAATCGTCGGGGTTGATTGTCGCCGGATCGCGGTAATGGAGGGCTACCTGCTCGGTCCGCTGCCGCGGGATGCCGGTGGCGAGCGTGACGGTGATCCGCGGCCGTTCGACGCCGTTTTCGAAGGCGCCCAGCCCGCGAACGTGCGTCGAGTGGGCCATCACGCCGCCCGGCGTGCCGGCGAACTTGTCCATCTGCTTGAGAAAGTAGTCGCGGACGTGGTAGCCGATGCGGTCGAGGTGCTTGCCGTGGGTGTAGGAGATTTCGGTCACGTGGGGGGCGTAGATGATCAGCTCGCCGCCGTCTTCAACGATCGGCTCGAGCTTGTACATCACCTTGCCGGCGGTCCAGATATCGTCGTACATCCGCGGCGCGATGCCCAGGACCGTTTTGAAGGGCCGGTCCTTGTAAACGATGTGCAGCTTGTCGGAGAGGTCCGCCGCGGCGGACCAGGCTTCTTTCGGATCGCCGATGAAGCAGCCGGCCAGCTTGCCCTCGCGGACGACGAGGTTGATGTTGAGGATCGGTTTCTGGATCAGCCGGGCCGCCTCGTCGATCACCTGGCGGACCGGCGTCTGCTTGGCGCCGATGATCTTGATGCAGGTGATCACCGCCCCGAGCCAATGGAAGAAATTGATGAACTCCCAATCGCTGATGCCGGGGAAGAAGTATTTCAGCCCACCGGAGAAGCCCACCACTTCGTGGGGGTAGGTTGGGCCGAGGATCACGAGTTGATCGTAGTCGAAGATCATCCGGTTCACGCCGATGGGCACGTCTTGCCGCATCAGGCCGCCGGTAATCTCCGCGATCCGCTCGGCGGGAATCTGGCCGAGGGACTGGAACGTGTCCTGGCTCTGCCAGTTGTGGTTGAAGATGCCGATCGCCGCATACTTGCCGGCGCGCTGCTCGGCGGTGATTCCCAGCAGCTTGTTGATCCGCTCCTCGGGGATCGGCTGGTGGGTTCCCAGCGCGATGAGGAAATCGAGCTTGGCGGCGCGGGGTCCGGCGAGTTCGGCCAGGTAGCGGAAGAGCAGCGGCAGGGGGCACGTCCGCGTTTCGTCGGGGATCAGCACCAAGACGCGCTGGCCGTCGAGCCTGGCCTGCCGGAGGCCCGCGGCGAGCAGTTCGAGCGTTTCGGAATCGTCCAGAAATCCATCGGTTCGACCTTCGGCCGCATACAACATCGTCTACTCCTTGGTGGTCAATCGTCGCATTCCTATCATATCGGCGCCCGTGGCTGGTGGCCAGGATCGCCCGGGCGAGAGGTGGGGTTTGGGGTGGAGCGTCCCTTTGGAGTGCGGCGATTCATC
>JAMOAF010000516.1:0-8042 GCA_023621895.1 Planctomycetota bacterium | reverse complement strand
CACTCCAAAAAGGGGGAAAGCGGCGATGAATCGCCGCACTCCAAAGGCCGAAGTCTTTCCTGGAAACACCATCTTCCTTAGACCGCCCCGATTGGCGTTTGTGCCGGCGCTGAAACGTGCTAGATTGTGGGTCGTCTTTTCTCGCGGTTCATCGAGGACAAGGATGTCGTCATGGACGAGGCTAGCCGGTCGGACGCAGGCTTGCGCCTGCTGACTATTACGGCCCTGTTGATTGCGGTGTTGATCTTTCTGGGGCCGATGGCGTTGAGAATTCCCCTGACCGACCCCGACGAGGGTTTTCACGCCTCGATCGCCCAGGAGATGGTTGAACGGGGCGATTGGGTAACGCCGCGGTTTCAGGGGGAGGCGTTTTTCGACAAGCCGATCCTGTTTACTTGGACGCAGGCCCTGTCGCTGAAGCTGCTGGGGATGAACGAGGACGCCGTGCGTTTGCCGGGCCTGCTTTTCGGGCTGGCGGCGATGCTGGCCACGGGCATTGTCGGCTGGCGGATTTTCGGGCCCAGGACGGGGGTGTTCGCCGCGATGCTGTACGCGACGATGGTCTTGCCGACCGTCCTGGCGCAACTGGCCGTCCACGACGTGGCCCTGGTGCCGTTTGCCTCGCTGGCGATTCTGCTTTTCTGGGAAGCCGATCGGGCGTCCGGATTTCGGACCAAGGCAGCGCTGGCCGTGGCGATCGGCGTGCTGCTGGGAGTCGGCTGCCTGACCAAGGGGTTTGTCGGCGTCGGGCTGGTCGGCGTCTCTTACGGCGCCTATCTGCTCGTCACGCGCCGGCTCACGCTCGAAGCCTGCGCGCGGGGGGCGGCGGCGCTGGCGATTGCCGGGCTGGTCGCCATGCCGTGGTACCTGGCGATGGAAGCGCGCAACCCGGGCTACCTGCACTATTACTTCGTCGAGCGGCACCTGCTCGGTTTTGCCACGGACTCGCAGCGTCACGGCGGCGAGCCGTGGTGGTACTATCTTCCGATCATCCTTTCCGGCGGACTTCCCTGGATTCTCTATCTGCCGGTGGCGGTGAGGGACTGGTGGGAGAGGCGAGAGGGCGAAAGCCGCTCTCCCGGCAATGGCGGCACAACCCTGCTCTGGTGCTGGTTTCTTGCCTGCACGGTGCTGCTCTCGGCTGCCGGCTCGAAACTGGTGACTTACATCTGGCCCGTCTTTCCGCCGGTGGCCGTGCTTGCCGCCGCGGTTTGGACGCGGCTCTTCGACGGAGCGCTGTCGGCGCCGGCCACCAAGTGGTTCGGCCTCTGTTTCGCGCCGATCGGCTGGATCGGCCCGCTGCTCCTGCCGCTGTCGCTGCCGATTCTCAACCGGGTCCTGGGCCTGCCGGTGCCCTGGTATGCCGTGGTGCTGGCGGTGTTGGTGGGCCTGTCGGCCTGGATTCCATCGTGGTTGTGGTCCAGGCGGCGCCTGTCGCAAGCGCTGCCCGCCGGCGTGCTGGTTCCCGCCGCGCACATGCTGTTTGTCCTGGCTTTCGTCCTGCCGCACCTTGCCACGCAGCACAACGCCAGAGACCTGGCCGAGTATTTCAACCGCCGCGGGCGGATTCCCAGCGAGGTCGTTCTTGTCGAGCAGCGCGTGGGCTCGGTGGTATTCTATCTAAAGCCCGAACTGCGCAGGCAACTCGGGATCGACCAGTTTCACGACGAGCGCGCCGACGAGCTCCAGCCGGGGCCATGCCCGCAAGCAGACACGGTTTATGTCGTCGACGAGGAGCACGTTGGCGAGGTTGCCCGGCGGCTCAAGCTCGGCCCTGGCTGGCGGCGGGTCGGGCGGCATTGCGTTTACGAGCCGGATGAGGCAGTCTGCCGCGATCCGCGGCTGGTGGCCGAGTCGAGCGCGGCGCCGACGCGGAAGTAGCCCGCGTCGGCGGCCAAGAAATCCAAGGAATCTTGGCCTTTTCTCCGATCCGACTCAAGTTTTGCTGCGTAAGGTTGAAAAAGCACCTCCGTTGTTGCGGAAATGCAACGCTTCGCGATCGGCTCGTGTGCACCTGGCGCAACCATGAAACGAAACTACCAGCAAGACAAGCAGGCGCGGTATCGATGGGTGACCAGCGGGGCGGCTTCTAATTAAACCCCGCCTCTTTTGCATCTTGCGCAACCTATAGTTGCGTGTGCCGGGTCGCCGGCCGATTTGCCAGGTTTGCCTTGGAGCGATGCGCTGCTCCCGCCCTTGGCCGTCGGCGTGACTTGTCTGCCACGTGCGCCGGTGTCCGGTTGCCAGCTCGGCCCATTGACAATCGCACGAAATCGAACGACATTCGCCGTTCAGCGTGAGTCGCGCCGCGGATTGCCACCCGTTGGAGTTTCGTGTCTCGCGCCGTTGACTTAAGGAGAATCCTTCATGCGTTCGCCGCGCCGGCGCCGGGACGCCTTTCGCAAACCGCGCTTCGAATCGATCGAACCCCGACTCGTTCTCTCCGCCGAGCCGGCGGCCGTTTTTGACGTCGACCCGGCCGCGGTTTCGCTTCTCGGCGCAAGCGCCGCCCCCACGATTATGGACGCCCATGCGCTGACCGGGCTGACCGATGCCCGCGGCAGCTACAATTTCACCGGCCAGGGCCAGACGGTGGTGATCATCGATTCCGGCGTGGCCTACACGCACACCGCGTTGGGCGGCGGCTTCGGTCCGGGTTTCACCGTCGTCGGCGGTTGGGATTTCACCGAGGAGAACGACGCCGATCCCTACGACGACGGCCCCTACGGCTCCCACGGGACGCACGTGGCCGGGATCATCGCCTCGGCCGATCCCGGCAATCCCGGCGTGGCGCCGGGCGTCGACCTGGTCGCCCTGCGCGTGTTCAACGATGCCGGCCGGACGCAGTTGGCTTGGGTTGAAAACGCCTTGCGCTGGGTCCACGACAACCGCTTCGCCTTCGACAACCCGATCACCACCGTCAACCTCTCGATGGGGATGTTCACCAATACGAGCAGCCCTCCGGACGGCGCGGTGCTCGAAGACGAGCTGGCCCAACTGGCGGCCGACGGGATTTTCGTCACGGCCGCCGCGGGCAACGGGTTCACGCGCTTCGAGCAGGCCGGGCTGAGCTATCCGGCGTCGAGCCCCCACGTCGTGGCCGCCGGCTCGGTCGACTCGACCGGCGAGCTGAGCTACTTCACGCAGCGCGACGCGTCGATGCTCGCCGCGCCCGGCCGCAGCGTCAACAGCACGGTGCCCGATTATGTCGGCAACCGGAACGGCGTTGACGACGACTACGGATGCCTGTCCGGCACGAGCATGGCGTCGCCCTACATCGCCGGCGCCGCCGTGCTGGTCCGCGAGGCCTACGAGTCGATCGGCATGGCGAGCGCCTCGCCGCAGGTGATTTACCAGGCGCTCTACGACTCGGCCGACCTGGTGCACGACGCGGCGACCGGCCAGGACTACCGGCGGCTGAACATCGGCCGGGCGATCGACTCGGTGCTCGCCGCCGCGCAAACGCCGCCGGCGTCGCCGCAAACGCCGCCGGAGTCGCCGGGCCTGCCGGCCCCGGTGGCCGTCGATCAGGTTCAGCTCGATGGCCAGACGATTACCGCGGCCGGCAAGTGGTACGCCTACACGGCCACCCGCGATGGCCTGTTCACGGTCGAAGCCACGTTCAACCGGGCCCAGGGCGGCGTCAACCTGGAAGTCTTCGATTCGGGCCAGCAGCGGCTCGGAGGGAGCTATTCCGCCAGCGGCAGCCAGCGGGTCGACGTGACGGTCTCCGCGGGCCAGTCGATCTACGTCCGCGCGTGGGCCGATGGCGCCCAGGCGAATCCGGGCGTGCGCCTCCGGGTGACGAACCTGGTCAAGATCGAAGGCGGCTCCGTGCTGGTCAACGGAACGGCCGGCAGCGACCGCTTCGAGTTCGCCGCCGGCGCCGAGCACCAGGTCCGGATCAACGGGGTCGAATACCGGTTCGACGGGGCCGTGGTCAACACGATCGCGCTGGACGGGCTGGCCGGGTCGGACACGGCCGAGCTGGCCGGCTCCGAGGGATCGGACACCGCCTCGCTGCGGCCGGGCGCGGCGGAGCTTTCCGGGCCGGGCTACGCGGTGGCCGTGGCCAATGCCGAGACGATCCGGATCGATGGTCGCGGCGGACAAGACACCGCGGCGCTGGACGACTCCCCGGGCGATGACGTGCTGACCGCCGCGCCGGGCCTGGTCCAATTGACCGGCGCGGGGTTCGCGCTGGAGGTCCGGCAGTTCGAGGAAGTCCATGCCTACGCGCGTGCCGGCGGCGTCGACGAAGCCAGCCTTTACGATTCGCAGGGAGACGACCTGTTCGTCGGCACGCCGGAATTCGGCCGGCTGACGGGCGAGGGTTTCGTTCTTCGGGCGAAATTCTTCGAGGCGGTCCATGCGTATGCCAGCGGCGGCAACGACCGCGCCCAGTTCCAGGGTTCGGCGTCGGCCGATCTGCTCCTGGCCACGCCGGTTTATGCGAAGATGGTCTCGCAGGGCCGCTTCAATCGCGCCAAGTATTTCGACGAGGTGGTGGTTTTTGCGGGCGGCGGCTATGACAGGGCCTATCTCTACGATTCGCCGGCCGACGACACGCTGGTCGCCCGGCCCGACGGGGCGTCGTTCTACGGGCCCGGCTTCTACTACGCGCTCCGCGAGTTCGAAGCGCTCGTGGCGACCGCCTCGGAGGGCAGCGACACCGCGGATTTCCACGGCTCGGCCGGCGCCGACGCGTTCTTCGCCAACAGCGTCGAGGCGCGGATGTCGGGCAGCGGATACTCCAACCGGGCCACCGGGTTCGGCCGGATCACGGCGCGCGGCAACGGCGGCTTCGACGAGGCGATGCTGTTCGATTCGGTGCTCAGCGACGCGTTTGTCGCCGGAGGCAACGAGGCGTCGTTGAGCAATGCCGCGGCCGTCACCTGGGTCTGCGATTTCGACCAGGTCCGCCTGTTCGGCGATTCGGGCGGCCGCGACACGGCCGAGGTCGCCGCGGTCGACTACGTGCTGGAGATTCTCGGCCCGTGGCGGAACAAGTGAGGCGCTCGCGCCGCGCCGGCCCGCTCGGCCGTCAGCCTTTGCCCAGGGCGGTGCGGTGCGCCCAGACTTTCTCGAAGGCGGCGACGTACTGGTCGATCAGTTCCGGAACCGGCTTGGTGAACCGCGGGAGCGAGACGCCCGTCCGCAGAGCTTCTTCCAGGCCCGGCAGCCGATCGGGGATCACCGGGGGATGGTGCCACCACTGCGGTTCGGTGAATGCCGGATCGCGGTGGCTGACCGAGTAGTTCAGGTTGCCGATCGCCACGCCCTCGGCCTTGAGTGTCTTGACCACCACGTCGCGCGACATGCCGCACTTCTCGGGATCGATGAACAGTTGGTTTCTGGACCAGTAGACCCGTTTCACGCCCGGCGCCGGCGCCTGCTCGTAGATGCCGGGCAACTGGCACAAGCGGCTGTTGAGCGAGTGGGCCTGGTCGCGTTCCAACTCGGTCTGCTGATCCAACTTTTTCAATTGGCAGCGGGCGAGGGCCGCGCCCATGGGATGAATCCGCAGCTTCAATCCCAGCCCGGTGGCGCCGTACTTGCGGTACTTGCTGTCGCTGGGGAACTTCCCCGGGCACTCGTAGTGGCCGAAGGTGGCCGCCCGTTCGTAATACTCCCGGTTCTCGTAGTTGGCGATTCCGCCCTCGATGGCCGGCAGGACCTTGCTGCCCTGGCAACTGAAGGCGCCGATCTGGCCCCAGTTGCCCACGTACTTTCCGTTGATCGAAGCGTTATGCGCATGGGCGCAGTCTTCCAGAACGAGCAGGCCTTTTTCCTTGGCGAAATCGCAGATCGCCTCCATGTCGCAGGGCAGGCCAAACAGGTGGACCACTTCGATCGCCCGGGTGTTCTTCGTCAGCCGCCGCTTGGCGTCCTCGAGGTCGAAATTCAGCGTCCGCGGATGGTTGTCGACGAAGACCGGCACCAGGTCTAGAAACCGCATCGGCAGGATGCCGAACCAGGGGTCGAGGCTGGGGACGAGAATCTCGCTGCCGGGCGGGAGATTCAATCCGAACAGGGCCGAGGCCAAGGCGCTCGTGCCGTTCATGTGCGACTTGCAGTAAGGCGGCTTGAAGTGCTCCTGCCACGCGTCTTCAAACGCCTGGACCTCGCCGTAGCCGGGGCTGCTGACGACGGCGTTGACGGCCTCGCGTTCCTCGTCGCCGAACAGGGGCCAGGAGGTGGCGCCGCTGGCGGAGGCGGTGACAGCCTTGCGGCCGCCGTTGACGGCCAACGTTTCCACCCCCGCCGCTCCGGCGATTGCCGGCGCTGCCAGATACATCCCGGCCGCGATCGCCCCGCTGGATGCGAGAAACTCGCGGCGCGAATTCCGCCCCGCCTTGCCGGTTTTTCGTTCCATGACTTGTCACCTCGCGAAAAAAGTGGTGCGTGTAATGTCCCAATTTGAGGGGGTCCATATGCTGGTCATGGCCACGGGGACCCCACGCCGGTGGCCTGTCTCCAATTGCCGCATGCTAAATGAGCTTGTGTGACAGCCGCGTGGGCTTGGCCCGCGGCGCGCCTGCGCTGCGGCACAACCCGTACGTAACGAAGCGCGGGGCAAGGCGCACGCGGCGCGCCTACGCTGCGGCACAACCCGTACGTAACGAAGCGCGGGGCAAGCCCACGCGGCTATCTGAACAGCGGTCGATGTTTACATTCAATAATCCTTCGCCATATTCCTCGATGAACGCCAGGTCTTGATGCCGGTCCCGGTAGCCGGCGTCGATCCATGCCGCGAACGTGGTGATGTGGCGAATGCCCCGCTTGCGATAGGCCGCCACGTCGGCAAGGAACACGTCCCTGTTCCACGGCAGCTTGACGCCCGGCCTCTTCCACTTGGAGAAACGGGAGACATCGAGCCAGTACTCGAGGACCTGGGCGGTGTTCTTGGGAAACACCTCCAGGTTGGCGTCCAGGGCGTCGAGGCCCTCGGCCGCGAGCGGACCCCGCTGCTGGTCGAAGGCCTGATCGTAGCGCCGCCGGATCGGCGCGTATTCCAGGAAGACTCCCTGGTCCGGCTTGACTTTCCTCGGCGGCGCGAGGCTGTTCACGTAGGCCAGGTGCGCGAGTTGCGCCTCGGGGTCCGCTTCGCGCAGACGGCGGCAGATGCGGTTTTCGACAACGAGCGCCTGCTCCGAGGGCGAGAGCTCGCGGCACTTGGGGCAGCCGCACCAGGGCTTGCCGTCGTCGCCCCAGTAGAAGTAGCGGCCGGTGGTGGGGCGGAGCGCGCGGCCGATCGCCGCCGCGCCGCCGGCGATGATCTCCAGCGCCCGCTCGGAGTGAACGCAGCAGTTGGCGTCCGCGGTCCGCTCCCCCTTCTCGTTCATGCGGAACAGCTCGGGGTTTTTGGCAAACAGCTCGCGCGGCAGCAGCTCCTTGATGGCGTGGAGTTCGTACTCTACTTGAAGACCCAACTGCCGGCAGCGCTCGATGAATTGCCGGCCGGCATCGGTCCGCAGGCAGTCGATCACGGCTTGCGGGGAGTTCTGATGGTGGAGGGCGATCGTCGTCAGGCCGGCTTTCTTGGCCCGCTCGGGCCAGTCGCCGAGCGTCAGGTCTTCCGGCACGATGACGACGCCGCGGGTGGCAAGCGCCTCGGGCGCTGCCGAGCCGGCCCGGGCGGCTCCGTGAAGACTTGCTGCCAGAGCGGCGCTCGAAGCGCCGAGGAATTGCCGCCTGTTGAGTTTTTGCATTGCTTTGGTGTTTCCTGCGGGTGTGACCCCAGCTTGCGATTCTTCCAGGCTGCCCGGCTCCCACACACCTGGTAGCGGTTCGGACTCCCTGTCAACTTGGCAATCTGGTCACTGTTGCGTACAGGTATTGGTCATGGTCACGGTTTGAAACTGCCGGACCTTGTTCCATGGAGAGTGCGGACACGGCGTTAATCGCCGCAAGTACTCGAGCGTGCTCCTCAGTGGAGAGTTCGGCCCGTTCGTGTGTATCCTGGCTCTGCCGCCTTGTGGTCAAGTACTCGGCGAAGGCGGCGATGGCGTAGATATCCTCTGGCGACATCTCGGGTAAGA
>JAMOAF010000441.1 GCA_023621895.1 Planctomycetota bacterium | reverse complement strand
CTTGCCCCTCCTCGTTCCCAAGCTCCAGCTTGGGAACGCCCGTCTCGCACTTGCCCCTCCTCGTTCCCAAGCTCCAGCTTGGGAACGCCCGTCTCGCACTTGCGCTCCCGCTTGGTTCCCAAGCCGGAGCTTGGGAACCAGGACACCGCTTGGGAACCAGGAGACCGCTTGGGAACCAGGAGACCGCTTGGGACCCGGAAGACGCTCTACTTCTTCGTCTCGACCACTTGGGGTGTAACAATCACCAAAAGCTCGACCGTCTGGTCCTCTTCCTTGGTCGCCAGCCCGCCGACCAGAGCCGCCTCGCCCGACGGCACGCGGACGGTTGTCTGCGCGGTCAAAACGCGGATTCTCGGGCTGCGGATCACGTTGCCCTCGCGGTCGGCGCCGACCGGCACGCCTTCCCCCTGGGCGGTCAACTGCGATTTCTCCACGTCGATTTCCATGGTCACGGCGCCGTCCGGCGAAATCCGCGGCGTCACGCTCACGATCAAGCCGACGTTCTCCCACTGGGCATCGAGGCCCGCCCCCTCCTTGCCGCTGTGCCAGGTGACTCTCGGCACTCGCTCGCCGACCTGGATGAAGGCCGGCTGGTTTTCGAGCGTCATGATCCTCGGCCGGGCGAGGATTCTGACCCCTTCGAGCTTGCCAAGCATTTCCATCAAACGGGCCACTTCCTCCCGCGAGGCCGTGACCCGCGGCCTGGCCTGAGCGTCCGCGAGCAGCGTCTTGCCCTCGGGCAGTCTGACAGCCGCCAGGACCACGTCGACCGAGACCATCCGCGGCGCCTGGTCGAGCTCTTCCACCAGTCTTTCCACCGCGTGGACCTGCTCCGCGGTGCCGCTGATAATCGCGCTGTTGGTGATCGGCTCGGCGAGCACCACGGCGCCGCTGAGCGTGGCGCGTCCCAACGCGGCCGGTTCGCTCCTGATGAGTTCGTTGACCTTGGCGACGATGTCCGTCACCGGTAGATTGGCCAGCCGGCAGACGAGCCGCTCGCACGGCTGCGTTTCCAGAGCGGGACCTGCGGACATGACGGGGTATGGCGGCCGCCGGCCGCCGGGCCCTTCCCCGTCGCGTTTCGCCTCGATTTTCTCCCGGATCGGCGGCATTTCCTGATCCTTCCGGGCCGGCTCGGCTGGCTTTTCGGCCGCCGGCTGCTCGGCCTTGGGCGCCTCGCGATCCTTGGCCGCCGCCTCCGGCTCGGCCAGCCACCAGGGCGTGGGACCGGGTTTGGACTGACCTTGCTCCCCGGCCAGCGATAGGCTTGCCGCCAGCGCCGCGGCCAACACGAAGTACAGCACTCTCATCGCCACGCTCCTTTAAGGTGCCAGGTCGCTGAGCGTCTTGTCAATCAAACGCTCCAGGTATCCGCCGCCCACGCGGTTGGGCATGTTCTTGGCCTTCACCGGCAGCGCAGCGATCTCGTCCCGGGCGCTCCGCGCCCGAGCGTCGAGATCGTCGATCGCGCTCAGCGCGGCCAGCGCCACGTAGACGCCGCTTTTTTCCACGGAAGCCAGGCTCATCAGCACGCCGAGCGCCTCGGCGGCTTCGCCGTCGGTTCCGTAGCGGCCGAGGGCTTCAGCCGCGGCGATGCGAACGTAGGGCGCAGAGTCCGCCAGCGCCTTGTGGAGCGCGTCCCTGCCCGCGGCAACCCCATCGGCTCGGCGGATTAAGAGTCCCATTGCGCCCCAATAGCGGACGGCGCTATCGCCGTCGCCCAGCGCGTCGAACAGTCTGGCCAGATCGCCCTCCTTCAGGGAACTCGCCGCCTGCGCGGCCGCGAAGATCTTTTCCAACGGATACTTGGCCCCATCGCGTCCCATCTCGTAAGGCGAGACGCGGGAAGCGCGGCTGTGGATTTCACCTTCGGGCAGGAACCCGAGATCGCGGATGCGGAAGACCCAATCGCGGTGCGCTTCGCGCATCCTGGCAAGCACCCCCTGGTGCTCCGGCGAATCGGCCAGGTTATTGACCTCGTCGGGATCCGTTTGAAGGTCGTAGAGTTCCTCGGCGGGCTTGGTCTGCCAGAAATACGTCATCGGCGGCTTGAGCTTGCCCTCGTCGTAGAGCCGCTTCCAGACCCGGGTGGTGGGGGTCTCGAACATGTAGGCGACGTGCTGCCCGTAGATCTTGTGCGGCATGTAGTGCTTGAGGTAGACGTAGCGCCCGTCGCCCACGGTGCGGACCATGTCGTAGCGCTCGTCCATCCTGCCGCGGAAGCCGAACAAGTATTCCGGGCCGGGCTGACAAAACTTGCCGAGAAACGCGCGCCCCTGCATGAAGTCGGGCGGCTCGATGCCGGCGAGGCTCAGCAGCGTCGGCGCCAGGTCGATGAACCCGACGAGCCGGTCGCTCGACCCGCCGGGCTTGTAGTCGGGCGGGGCGAGGTGTTTCCACTTGGGTGGAATCGAGACGATCATCGGCACCCGCAGGCCGGAGTTGTACGGCCAGCGCTTGCTCCGCGGCATACCCGGCCCGTGGTCGCCGTAATAGAAGACGATCGTCTCGCCGGCCAGTCCGTCGTTGTCCAGTTCTTGCAGCACCTTGCCGGCCAGCCTGTCCATTTCGGTGATTTTGTCGTGGTACTGGGCCCAATCCTGGCGGACCTCGGGCGTGTCGGGATGATAGGCGGGAAGGGCGACTTTGGCCGGATCGTGGACCGCCTTGTGGGGCCGCTTGCGGACCTGGCTTTCATGAGTCACGGTGAAGTTGAAGATCGCAAAGAAAGGCTGGCCCGGCCGGCGGTTCCGCCAGTGGGCCCTGCCGTTCGACTCGTCCCAGACCTGGCCCGGCTTCTCCAGGTTGTAGTCTTCCTTGGCGTTGTTCGTGCAATAGTAGCCCGCCTCGCGGAGATACTGGGGATACATCTTCATGAAAGCGGGCATCGGGGCGCTGCTCCGCATGTGCTCCGAACCGGTCGCCGGCGGATAGACGCCGGAGATGATCGTCGTGCGCGCCGGGGCGCAGACCGGCGCGTTCGACCAGGCGTTTCGGTAGATCACGCCGCGCGCGGCCAGCCGGTCGAGGTTCGGCGTGTCGGCGTACTTGTCGCCGTAGCAGCCGAGATGGGGACCGTTGTCCTCGCTGGTGATCCAGAGGACGTTGGGCCGATCGGCCCCAACGGCAAAGGCGGTGAATGAAGCCGCCGCGGCGGCGAGCAGCAAGACGGGCAGTTTCATCGCAAGGGTCCTCCCGGAAGGACACGTCAATCAGCGCCCGCCAGGATACCGGTGGACAGACATCGAAACAAGCACGCGTTTCCCTCGTTCCCAAGCTGGAGCTTGGGAACGAGGGGGATGGGGAACGAGGGGGATGGGGAACAGTCAGGGAATGGTCAGGCGGCGCAGCGTTCCCAAGCTGGAGCTTGGGAACGAGGAAACGCGCGCCCGCCTACCCCAGCCCGTGCTTGGCCAGCTTGTCGCGGAAGGTTGAGGGTTTCATGCCTAGGGCTTCCGCGGCAGCCGACTTGTTGCCGCCGGCGGCCGTGAGCGCGTCGGCGAGGAGTTGGCGTTCGGCCTGGTCCATGGCGGCGCGGAAGCCGCCGGTGGCCGGCTTCTTCTTGGCCGCGATGCCGGCCATTTCCGCCGACAGCAGCCGGGCCGTGATGTGGTCGGCGCCGACCAGCCACGCGCGTTCGAGCGTGTGGTACAGCTCGCGGATATTGCCCGGCCAGTCGTGGCGAAGGAGGACGTCGACGGCGTCGGAATCGATCACGTAGGGCTCGTCCTTGGCGATCCGTTTCATCAGGTGGTCAACCAGGAGCGGCAGGTCGTCGAGCCGGTCGCGGAGCGGCGGAATGTTGATCCGCAGGACATCGAGGCGGTAGTAGAGGTCGCGGCGGAAGGAGCCGTCGTCGATCTTGTCGAGCAGATTCTGTTTCGTCGAGGCGATGATCCGCACGTCGGCCTGGATCGGCGTCGTGCCGCCGACGCGCTCGAAGACCTTTTCCTCGATCGCCCGCAAAAGCTTCGATTGATGCTCCAGCGGGATATCGTCGACGTCGTCGAGATACAGGGTGCCGCCCTGGGCGAGGTCGAAGCGGCCCTTCCGCTTCTCCTCCGCGCCGGTGAACGATCCCTTCTCGTGCCCGTAGAGCTCGCTCTCGATCAACTGCGGCGGGAAGAGCGTGCAGCCGACCTTCACGTAGGGGAACCCGCTGCGGTACGAGTGGCGGTGGATCACCGAGGCGATCAGGTCCTTGCCCACGCCGGTCTCCCCGAGGAGCAGGACATTCGCGTCGGTTCGGGCGGCAATCTCGATCATCCGCATCACGCGATCCATCGACGGCGACTCGGTGATGATCGATTCGGCGATCGAGGCCTGGGGCAGCGGGGGTTCGTCCGCCGCCGCGGCTTCGGCGGCCTTCTTCCGCTCGCGCTCGATCCGCGCCAGCAACGGAAAGATGTCGTCGTTTCGGAACGGCTTGGTGACGAAGTCGAAGGCCCCGAGCTTGACGGCCTCCACGGCGACCTCGATGCTCCCGTAAGCCGTCATCATCACGACCACCGTGTCGGCCAGCGGTCCCTGCTTGATCCGCTTGAGCAATTCGATGCCGTCGATGTTGGGCATCTTCAGATCGGTCACCACGACGTCGAACCGCGCCGTGGACAATTTGCCGATCGCCTCCTGGCCATCGCAGGCGGTCTCGACCTCGTGCCCCTGCGTAGCCAGGTCGTCGGCCAGGGTGACGCGTTTGATCTTTTCGTCGTCAACTACGAGGATGCGCATGATTCAGGCGGCGGGCGTAAGGAATTCGGTCGTTGATGGGGTCCGGGGAGAGGTTCCCAAGCTGGAGCTTGGGAACCAGGGGAGGTTGGAGGTTTGGAACCAGGGGTAGGCTGGAGCTTGGGAACCAGGGGAAGGCTGGGAACCGGGCAGTAGTTCGATTGGCGGCATGCGGCCTATCCGTCGGTTTTCGGCTCTTCGTCGCGAGCGGCCTTGAGGATTACGCTGAACGTGGTGCCGTGGCCGGGAGCGCTTTCGACGTGGATGCGGCCGCCCATCTCGGAAATCATCATCCGCGACAGCGCCAATCCCAGGCCGGTCCCTCCCGAGTCGCCTCGCGTGGTGAAAAACGGCTCGAAGACGCGATCCTGCAACTCAAGCGGGATCCCCTCCCCGGTGTCGGAGACTTCCACCGCCACGGTCCCCGGGTCCCCCTCGCTCGCCCGCGAGACGACCACCGTCCGCAGGGTCAGACTGCCGCCGGAGGGCATCGCGGCCAGCGCGTTGGCGACCAGGTTGAAAAGCACCTCTTGCAGCGTATAGGGATCGCCCTCCACGGCCGGCACCTTGCCCAGCTTGGTCTCGATGTGGATGTTCTTGCCGTGGTCGCTGCCCAGCATTTGCAGCATGGACTCAACCGCCGTGTTGACTTCCGTCCGCTGGAGCGTGACGCCGCGCGGTTGGGCGAACGCTTGGACCCGCTTGGCCGTCCGCTCGATCCGCTCCAGGGCGTCGACCATCATCCGCACGTATTCGGCAAGCTGCGGGTCTCCGCGGACGCTTTCGCCGATCCGGCTGAGGCAGTTCTGCATGCCGTCGAGCGGGTTGGCGATCTGGTGGGCGATGCCCGCCACAAGCTGCCCCATGCCGACCATCTTCTCCTTCTGGCGGAGTTCGGCGTGGGCCCGGTCGACGTGGTGATGCATGGCCGTCGTCAAGTACACGGCGAGCCAGAACGTGCTCGCCAAGGCGCCGAACATCCACAGCAGGTAGACCCCGTCGAGCGAGCGCGGCCCGGGCGGATCGGTCGGCAGGAGGATCGGAAACGAGGGCGCGCTCCGCGTGTACTCGACCAGGAAGATCACCCCTGTCAGGCCGCTCGCCAGGGCGGCCACCACGTAGGGCATCCGCCCGTGCAGATACATGCTCCCGACGATCATGTGGAAGACAAAAAAGAAGAGGAACGGGTTGCGCGTGGCGTCGGAAAGGTAAACCAGCGCGGCCAAGGCCACCAGGTCGTGGATAATCTGGTAAAAGATGAATCGGTCGACGTGCGCCTCGCCCGCCCCGTAGTCGCGCTGACTGACCCAAAACCAGATGTTGAATCCGAGCATCACCACGGCCACGGCGCAGACCGGAATCGGGTTGGGCAGCACGCCGAGCACCTCGGACGCCAGCAGCGCGGCCGCGACGACCGTCGCGCAGGCGATCCAGCGAAGCGAAATCAACCAACGAGCGCCCTCGGGCGGGAGTTTCATCACGGCATTGGCTCAAGGGAGAGAACCATTGGTTCCCGGCAAACAGCGGCAGGGCCCTGGCCGCGCACGCGCGGTGCACGGCCAGGCCTCGCCACAATTGCCAATCTTATCATCCTAGCCGCGGCGCCCGTTTTGGACAATCCGCACAGCGCGACCGCAGCGAGCCCGTGAGCGGTCAACGGTCGCGAAAACCCTGGTTTGGCGGGCTGTCGGTCACGGGGAACAGGTCACAGGCTCCCGGACATAAGCGGAATCGCCGCGTGGCCGTGCCCCGCTCGGGACCGCCGGCCGCATGGGGCACGTGCGGCGATTTTGACCAGACTCAAACGCTCACCAAGGGCAACAAGGGACAAGGTCAGTGGCGAAAAACCTCCGGCTGCCTTCCCTCGAAGACAACTCGATATCCGGGCGGCAAGAGCCAGAAGGGCAACATCCGGCGGTCCTTGATGGAGATTTCATACAACGATTTGATGCCCACATTATTCGGATCGTTAACATCGAGCGGATCGTCGACGACGCCTACGTACCACCCCGACTGATCGCCCTGGGCGCCCGCCACCCGGCTGATGAAGGCCTGGGGCGAACCCGGTGCATAGGACTTCGAGCAGGCTGCCACCTGGCGGAGGTTGCAAAACGCGGGCGCGGCCTGCTCTTCGCGGAGGACCTGCATCTGGGCCGAGTGGATCTCGTCGACGAGCTGGAAATCCTTGGTAAATGAGGCGATTCGCTCGAAATCGAGCGCCTCGATGTCGAGCTCGTCGCCCGTCTGCGTGAGGCGGAACACGAACCAACTGAATTCGACGGTCTCGCCCGGCCGGGCATCCAAGGTCTTCAGATGCGCCAGCGCCTGCTCTCGAATCACTCGATCCACTCCCTGTATCTGACTGAGCCCCACACGCTGGGTCGACCCCCTGCAAACCAGTCCATGTTCGGCTAGGGTCTTTGGGCCGCCCTATTGCTTCGCCGGTTGGCTGGCCGCTTTCTCTTCCGCAGGCGGACTGGGCTTCTCGGAGGGCTTGGCCGCTTCGGCCGGCTTGGCTTCAGCCGGTTTGGCAGCTTCAACTGGTTTGGCTTCGGCTGGTTTGGCGGCTTCAGCCGGTTTGGCAGCTTCAACTGGTTTGGCTTCGGCTGGTTTGGCGGCTTCAGACGGCTTGGCAGCTTCAGCCGGCTTGGCAGCTTCGGCCGGCTTGGCAGCTTCGGCCGGCTTGGCAGCTTCGGCCGGCTTGGCAGCTTCGGCCGGCTTCTTATCGGCCGGCGTCTCGGCCTTGGGGGCTGGTTTGCCGGTTGCCGCGGCAGGCGTTTCACCGGGTTGGGCGGCCTTCTGTTCCGTGTCTTGCTTCAGTTTCTTCCGCTCCATGTCGCCAACAATCTCGTGCACGGCGGGCAGTGACAAATCCTCGAGCTTGACGTCTCCAAGATACTTCATCTGGAGCCGTCGCGCCAGCATCAGCACGCGGCGTTCCATCTGCTGCTCGTGCGTGAGACCTTTTTGGGCGCGGAGTCTCTTCATATTTTCATTCAGGTCGCTGACCATGATCAGCAGGGCGCCGGCCTGGCTCTTCGCGTCGATCTGCAACTCCTTCTCCAACGCCTGTTGCAGAGTCAGCAAGACATCATCCCCGACTTTGTCATTGTCCTTCAACTGCTGGATGGCCTGGCGCATCGTCGCTCGGTTCGCGTCGATGATCCGCCGGAATTGCTGCTCGCCCACCATGTCGATCTTGGCGATCAGCTCGTCCGACTTTTGCAGCGCCAGTTGTTCCAGGTTCTGCCGCAACGGCGGGATTGCGGCGATTGCCTGCTGGCTGGCCTGTTCCGCCCAGACCGGCGCATTGGTTTTAACTTCATTCTCCAGCCT
>JAMOAF010000655.1 GCA_023621895.1 Planctomycetota bacterium | reverse complement strand
GGCGTAAAGCGCTTCCATGGCCCTGCGGCGAGGGCGCCGGAGCAGGAAGAAGCAAGGGTAGAAGCTCGATGCGGCCCGGCGGGCCACGCCGTGGCACTCGGCGTAGCTTGGCGGGAGGAACTCCTGAGAGCAGGTCATTTCGCCTCCTCCCATCGCCCGCGGCGAAGCCGCCACCAGCAGCCGAGGATCAGCCGCAGCTTCTCGAGCCGGCCAACCACGGGCCGGCGCTCGAGGACGTTGTAGTTCTGGCGCCGCATCTCCTCCAGGATCGCCAGCCCCCCGTGAACGAACAGGGCGACGCCAAGCCGCCAGTCGCGCGGCATGAGGCCGACAAGGGGCGAGCCTTCCCGCAAGCTGCGCTCGGCACGATCGGCCTGGAAGGCCACCAGTTGCCGCAACGACTCGCCGCAGCGGCCGGCTGCCAGGACCGGCTCCTCCACGCCAAACGCCCGGCAGTCCTCCAGCGGCAGATAGAGCCGGCCCTTTTTCCAGTCGCGGGACACGTCCTGGCAGAAATTCGCCAGTTGCAGGCCGGTGCAGACGGAATCGGCCAGTCGGGCGCGCTCGGGCTCGTGGCACTCGGCCAGGTAGAGGACGAGACGGCCGACCGGGTTGGCCGAATGGCGGCAGTAGTCCAGGAGCTGTTCGAAGGTCTCGTAGCGCGCCTGTCGTTGGTCCTGGCGGAACGCCACGAGCAGGTCGGCGAAGGGCTCGCGAGGGATTTCAAACCGCCGGATCGTCTCGCCGAGGGCCGTAAAGACCGGGTGCCACGCGCTTCCGGCATAGCAGGCGTCCAATTCGCTCTCCCACCAGTCGAGCAGGTTGAGGCTCTCGCCGGCGGCGGTCTCATCGGCCAGGTCGTCGGCCCAACGGCAATAGGCGTAGAGATTGGCCACGTGCTGCCGGACTTGGGGGGGCACAACGAGCCCCCCCACCGTAAAATTCTCGTAATGTCGCCGCGCGAGTTGCCGGCAGTAGCGGAACGAAGGCTCCAAGGGTGTCGCGCCCGAGCCGGCGGCGCCCGGCCCGTATAATTCCAGGTCGCGTTGGAACGAACGGTGGATCATCTGGTGAATCTCGCGGCCTCATGCCCCTGGTTGCTGCCTCACCGATTCATTATGATGCTTGCCCAGGAGCGAGCAAACCATGCAGATCATTCTCGCCGCGCCGCGCGGGTTTTGCGCGGGCGTGAACATGGCGATTGAGAGTCTCGAAATTGCGCTGGCGCGATTCGGACCGCCGGTTTTCGTGTATCACGAGATTGTCCACAACCGCTGGGTGGTCGAGCACTTCCGCGCTCTGGGGGTCGTGTTCGTCGAGCGTCTGGAGGACGTGCCCGCCGGGGCGAACCTGCTTTACTCGGCCCACGGCGTCTCCCCGGAGGTCCGCCGCGGCGCGGAAGCGCGGAACGCTGCGGTGATCGACGCGACCTGCCCGCTGGTGACCAAGGTCCATCGCGAGGCGACGCGCTTTGCCGGGGAGGGGTACAAGATCGTGCTCATCGGCCACCGGGGGCACGACGAGGTGATCGGCACGATCGGCGAGGCGCCCGAGGCGATCCACCTGGTGGGGAGCGTCGAAGACGTCGACGAGCTGGAGTTTTCCGAAACGGAAAAACTCGCCTACTTGACCCAGACGACACTCTCGGTGGACGACGCCTCGCGGATCATCCGCCGCCTCAAGCAGCGGTTCCCGCGGATCGAGGGGCCGGCAAAGGAGGATATTTGCTACGCAACGCAGAACCGCCAGGAGGCAGTCCGAGTCCTCGCCGGCCAGGCCGACCTGGTTCTCGTGGTGGGCAGCCGGAACAGCTCCAACAGCCAGCGCCTCGTCGAGATCGCCAAGAACCAGGGCGTGCCGGCCTACCTGATCGACGGTCCGGACGACATCCGCCTGGAGTGGTTTTCGGGCGAGGAGACCGTGGTGATCACGGCCGGCGCGAGTGCCCCGGAAGGCCTCGTGGAACAATGCGTCGAATGGTTGCGGGGCCGCTTCCAGACGAGTGTGCGGACCCATCGGGTGCGCGAAGAGAACGTCCGATTTCACTTGCCAAGAGAGCTTCGGGGATGACGATCAACGACGTGGAACTTTTCTTGGTCGAGCGGGAGGCGATCGGTTCTGAACCGCCCATCCCGACCGTGCTTGTCCGCCTGGCGACCAAGTCGGGGCTGGAGGGCTGGGGTGAAGCCGCGCTGCCCTGGCGCGCGTCGGAGCTTTCCGCGCGGCGCGACATCCTCTTGCCGATTCTCGCGGGTCGCAGCGCGTTCGACATCGAGGAACTGCTCGACTTGGAAGCCCTGCGGCCCCGCCCGTTGCAGGCCGCGGTGGAGATGGCCTCCTGGGACCTGGTGGGCCAGGTGGCCGGGCTGCCCCTCTGCTGCCTGTTCGGCGGGCAGTACCGGCAGCGTCTTCCGCTGGGCATCCGCCTCCACGGCGCCACGATTGAACAGGTGCTCCAGCTTTCGCGGGAGATGGCCGAGCAGGGGTTCCATTGGCAAACCGTCTCGGCCACCGGGCGGCTTTCCAGTGACGAGGATGTCGTCACGGCGCTGGTCGAGGCGGTTGGCGACCGTGTCGAGCTGCGGCTTGACGGCCGCGGCGTCTACAATCCGGAGCAGGCCCTGGAACTCTGCCGCCGCATCGAGGACGTGCCGCTGGATTTCCTCCTCGATCCGCTGGCCGATAGCCGGCTGGAGCCGTTGTCGGTCTTGCGGCGGCAGACCACGGTTCCCCTGGCCGTCTCGCGGGCGATCGAAGGCCCCGCGGACGTGATGGCCTTGATCCGCGGCGGAGCGGCACGGCTGGCGGTGATCGACGTGCAGCGCGTGGGCGGGCTTGCCAACGCGAGGCGGTGCGGCACGATTGCCCAGGCGGCGGGCATCGGCGCTTCTCTATCGGCCGGCCCCTCGTTCGGCATCGCCACGGCGGCCATGCTTCAACTCGCCGCGGCCACGCCGGCGTTTACCGGCTGCATCGAATGCCCCAACCATCGCCCGGTGGACGATCTGGCCATCGAGGACTTCGAAACGATCGACGGGATGATCGCCGTGCCCCAGGGGCCGGGGATCGGCATCGAGGTGGATCGGGTCAAGGTCGAACAGTATCACGTCGGCTAGCCCGGCGGATGCGTCCGGTTGCCGGCGAGCGGCGTCCGCCGACCACCGCCCCCATCCGGCTCGTCCGGATGGAGCGCAAGGTTGCTGGCTAGCAGCGTGTTAGCGGTCAACCTTTCAGTCCATCCGGACGAGCCGGGTGGGCGGGTGTGCTGCGCGCTGGGAGCGCGGCGACACGCATTCGACATTCGTCATTCGACATTCGTCACCCCCTCCCGCTGTATGTAGTCCTTCATGAACTTGTTTTCCAGCGCGAGGCGGTCGTGCTGCGCTTTGACCACGTCGCCGATGGACACGAGTCCCACCAGTCGGCCTTCGCGCAGCACCGGCAGATGGCGGATTCTCCGGCTGGTCATCAGCCCCATGATGGTTTCCACCTGTTCCGCCGGCGAGGCGGTGGCCAGATCGGTGCTCATCGCCTCGTGGACGCGCATCGAGGCGAGCTGCCGCTGGCCGCGCGAGGCGCAGACATGGAGGATGTCGCGCTCGGTGATGATTCCGATCACGCGTTCGCCGTGCTCCGCGTCGCGATCGCAGACGACCAGCGACCCGACATTGTGATCGACGAGCCTTGAGGCCACGTGTTCGAGCGTCGCGTCGGCCTCGACCGTGTAGACCTTGTTCCCCTTGGCTTTGAGGATTTCCTCAATCGTCATCCAATCCCTCCTTTCCCGCCCCCCGGCAGGCTCGCCGTACGGTTCGTTCACGGAGACTGTCGCAATGCCGGCGGCGATTAGACCGTTGCCGGACGACATGATGAGCCTGGGCGCCACCAACATGACACGGTCCGCCGGGGCCCGTTTTGGGCCATCAAACCTGGGCCCATCTCTTGTCTAGACAACGGGGAACTATATTCACGACGGGGGGGAAAAGTCAATCGACTGGGCAAGGCCGGGACCGGCCAATAGGAAAAATGCGCGAATGATCGTAAACCGGCTGGCACGGGGCAGCCTGGTGAAGGTAGATCTCAGGAACGGATGTTGGCCATGGATGGCAGCAATTGGCTCGCCCGGATGGGCACGTGCGCGCTGGAGTCCTGCCTCGCCCTTTCGTGGCTTGCACCGTTCGCCCCTTCCCGAACCCAGCCACGGCGCTGCGCGGCTATCGCCGCTGCGCTCTGCCCAGAGATGATTTACGGCTGCCCCGTTCGGGGCGAGATCCAACCGCAGTTGCCTGGCCTTTGCCCCCGAGCGAGTGGGGTAAGATTCGTGGAAAAAGCGGCCATTATTCAGATAGCCGCGTGGGCTTGCCCCGCGCTTCGTTACGTACGGGTTGTGCCGCAGCGCAGGCGCGCCGCGGCGCAAGCCCACGCGGCTATCACGCTCTCATGAATTCCTCCCTAAAATCACGCAAGCTCATTTAGAGCGGCAGGCGGCCGCCTCGGCTCAGGAAGCCTCCTGAAGACGGCCGTGGCGCAGGCACAATGTCCGGCCGGCGATTCGGGCGAGAAACGGGTGATCGTGTGAAACGATCAGCATCGCCTGCGGCAGGCCGGCGAGGATTCCGGTCACGCGCTCGGCGGCCGTCTCATCCAGGCCGGCGGTCGGTTCATCGAGCAGGAGCACCTCGGGCTCCATGGCCAGGACGGTGGCCAGGGCGACCAGCCGCTTCTCGCCGCCGGAGAGTTTATAGGTCACACGGTGCGCGTACCCCTCCAGGCCAAGTTCGGCGAGTGTCCGCGCGACGATCTCCTCGACCTCGCGCCGCGACTTGCCGAGGTTGAACGGCCCGAAGGCCACGTCTTCGGCCACCGTGGGGCAGAAGAGTTGGTCGTCGGAATCCTGGAAGAGCAGCCCGACGCGGCCGCGGACGGCGCGGAAGTCGGCTTCCCGCTCGCGGGGCTTTCCAAAAACGATCACGCGGCCCAGCGCCGGCCGGCGGAGGCCGACGATCAGCCCCAGGAGCGTCGTCTTGCCCGACCCGTTGGCGCCGACCAGGCCGATCCGCTCGGCTGGCGAAATCGCCAGGTCGCACTGGTCGAGCACGGTCCGCTCGCCGTAGCGGAAGGTCACCCGTTCGAGCTTGACGAGCGGATCGCTCATAGCCACTCCAGCCGGGCAATGCCCGCAAGTATGGCGGCCGCCACGGCGGCGAACAGCGCGTCGCGCCGCGAGTAATGGAAGTGGTCGAGAAGGTAGAAATGCCCGTGGAACCCCCGGCATTTCATCGCCGCGACGACGCGCTCGGAGCGGTCGAGGCTGCGGACCAGCAACATGCCGGCCAGCCGGCCATAGGTCCGGTAGGTGTGCATGTTCACCCCGGGGCGGAAGGCTCGCACCTCGATCGCCACGCGGAGCCGGTGGTATTCCCGCCGGAGCACGTCGAGGTAGCGAACCGTGAACAACAGCAGGTGGGTCAGCTTGTCCGGCACGCGGAAATGGCTCATTGCATGGCCCACCGTGTTGATGTCGAGCGAGCCGGCCAGGGCGATCAGCAGCAGCACGATCGCGTTGCCCTTGGCGGCGATCGTCAAGGCCAGTCGGAGGCCGTCCGCGCCGTAGGGAAACGGGCCAACCGTGCCAAGCTGGCGGCCGCCGGAAGAGAGCGGCATCAGGGCCACGAGCAGGAGCATGAACACGTTCAGCGGCGCCAATCGCCGCAGCATGTCCCGGGGGCCAACGCCGCTGAAGGCCGCCGAGACGAACGCGCATGCCAGGGCGGCCAGGAGGGCGGGCGGGCGGTTGACCACGGAAACGACCAGGGCAAAGGCGATGGCGGCGAGGATGCGGCTTCGCGGATCGATGCGGTCGAGCAGGGCTGGGCCGTCGGCAGTTCGGTGCATTGGATGTCACTCAGGCGTCGGCCTTGGGGAGACTGCGTTCGCGGCGGCGCACGCCGAGAAAATAGAAGCTCACGCCCATCAGCCCGAGAATGTAGCCGATGCCGCCAACAATGTCCTGAAAGCGGAGTTCTTGCCGGAGTTGTTCGAGGTCGCGGCGGAGCCCGATCACCTGCTTGTCGAGCCCGCCGAGAGCGTCGAAAGCGGGCCCCTTCCGCGCCCCGTCCGCCGCCGCGGGCGTGGCGGCCGGCTGGGGCGCCTCCGGCACGGCCGGCTCAGGGGGCTGCTCTCCGCCGCCCGGCAGGCTCGCGGGCAATTCATCGCTCGGAACCGTGTATTCCGCCCGGTGCCCTTCGCCCGCGTCGGCCACGAGCCGCCAAGGGCACCGTCTGGTTGGGGTGAGGGTGAATCGGCCCTCCGCGTCGGCGGTGGTTTCGCCCAGCTTCGCGCCGTCCGGATCGAGCGCGGTGATCGTTGCCCCGGCGATCGGGGTTCCGCCTCGCGCGAAGACTTCGCCGTGGATGGCGCCGTCTTCAACATAGGCAAAAACGCTGATCGAGTGGGCCTGGGCGCCGCTGCCGGCGAACAGCCCCACCCCGGCGGCAACCGCTGCCAGCCGGAGAAGATTTCGAATCGATCGGGCGGCAGGCATCGCGGGCGGCCCTTTCTCAATGCGTGGCCAGGAGGGGCGCGTCGAGCAGTTCGGGGCGGACCTTGCGGAGGAACACCACCGCGACCGCCGTGATCAAGCCCTCGAACGGCGCGATCACCAGATGAGCCGCTAGCGCGGCGCCGGCAACCACCTGGAACTCCTTGCCGGACAGCGCCAGGGCCGCTGCGTTGAGCACGGCGCCAAGCAACACGCCCAGCGCCCCGGCGGCAAACGCGAACAGAAAGGTCGCGGTTTCGCTGCGGGCGTGGACCGCGCGGTGGAAGATCGCATAAACGGCGATTGCCGGAGCGGCCATCACCGCCGTGTTCAGCCCGAGCGTGGTCGGACCGCCGGCGCCGGCGATCAGCGCCTGGAGGAACAAGGCCACCAGAAGCGCGGGGAAAGCGGCCCAGCCGAGCACCAGCCCAACCAGCCCGCAGAGGACCAGGTGGACCGAGGTCACGCCAAGCGGAATCGGGATCAGCGAGATGGCGAAGAAGGCCGAGCTGAGCAGGGCGACTTGCGGAACACGCTCGTAGTCCAGGCGGCGCAGCCCAATCGCCGTGCCGAGCGCGGTCGCCGCCCAGCCGGCGCCGAGGACCGCCACGCCCGCTGCGGACCCGCTCAGGGCTCCTTCGGCAATGTGCATGATAGGCCAGTCAGAAAGGGTTCAGGGTTCAGGGTTCAGGGTTCAGTCTCATGCCGCCAGACTCCACCTCGTTCCCAAGCTCCGGCTTGGGAACGCTCGCTCGTGGCCACTGCCTGGCAGCCCCTGGAATGATGAAAACGATGGTCTGCGGAATGGTTTCTTGCCTTTTCCCCCCTACTCCATATCCACCGTACGCACCCAGATCAATCCGCCGAGTTCCACGTCGGCCTCCTCGCCCGTCGGCGCGGTCATCGGCTCGTCGCCGTCGACCAGGGCGGCGAATCCCCACCAACCGGCTCTGGGCATCGAATAGGCAAAAACTCCGTTGGCGTCGGCCTTGATCACCTGGGTCACCAGGGCTTCGTTTGGAATCTTGACCTTCCCGTCCGCGTTCAGGTACTCGACCTCGACGGTGGCGAAGGGCACCGGCTTGCCGTCGCGCCGGACAATTCCTCGAAAGGTGTTTCCGGTCCACAGCCCGTATGGCCGCACCAAGGGTTCGATTTCGACGGGCAGGCCCACCATCGCGTCCCATCCGGTCTGGGCGCCGAGGAAGTCGACGACGACCTTCGTGTAGTGGATGATCATCTTCTTTTCGCGCGGTTCCCAATAAGGGGCCGGCTCGAGATAAAACACGTGATCGCCGGGACGGAGCAGCCGGGCGGAGCAGGCGTAGACGGTCTTGCCATCGACCTGACCGGCCACGACCGTGTCGAGCAGGTCGTGTTTCTCGCCGCCCGCGAGAACGCCAAACTGCTTCGGCCGGCCCATGGGCATGACGGGACCGTTTTCCATCGGGTGGGTGAAGATCAGATCGAGTTCGACGGTGCGGCCATCGGTTGCCGAGACAACGTCGCGCGAGGGGATCAGAACCTGAAAG
>JAMOAF010000708.1 GCA_023621895.1 Planctomycetota bacterium | reverse complement strand
CTGGCTTCCTTGCCCGCCGCGAGTTCCGCGGCTTTCTTGCGGTCGGCCTCGGCCCGGGCCGGCTGGCCCAACTGGTCGAAGACCCGCGCTCGGGTGTTCCAGATTTCCGGTTCGCTGGGGGCGGCAGCCACGGCGGCATCGAACTCCTCGTCCGCGCGCTGTGATTCGCCGATCAGCCCGTAACCCCGCGCCTGGATCAGGTGCCACCAGGGATCAGCCAGCGCGGCTCGACCCTTGATTTTGTGCAGTGCTTCCCGCCGCAACACTTGAACGGCGGCGAGATTCCAAGGACGCTGGTCGAAGTTGCCGGGCAGTTGCTTTTGATCCGTCGCAAACGCGGAGCTCAGCATGCTTTGGTAGAGCTCTTCTGCTCGTTCCAGCCGCGCCAGGGCCAGTTCCTTGCGCCCGTCGCCGTGAGCGGCCAGGGCATAGACGTAACCCGTGCAAAGTCTCCCACCGTACGCGAGGTCCGACTGCCAGGGGCTGTCGACCGGGTCTCCTTCGAGGGTCTTCAAGGCGTCGGCATACCGCGTGGCTCGATACTGGGCCAGCGCCAAGGCGACTTCCGGCCAGTACCACCGGCGAGCACCGACAGGATTCGCGGCGATCGACTCGCCGGCGAGCCTCATGCACTGCTCGAGGTCCACTGCGGGCGGATCGAACAGGCAGCTCGTCCGAACAATGTGCCAGCCAGCCTGCTTGTCCCAGGGCTTCTCAACCAGTTGACGCATGACGCGCTGGCAATGATCTCGCCAAACGTCTTGCTGTCCGATGGCGGCCAACAGGCTTGCGAGCGGGGCTTCGTTCACGTAGGATGTCACCCTTTTCACTTCGGCGCTGTGAATAAGGTAGGCCGCGGCCAGGTCCCACAGCCCCAGCGCACCGTACCGGTGGCATATCTGGCGTTCGCAAGAGGCAATTTTCTCCTGGAGAGCCTGGTCTTTTGGGTTCTCCGTGGCGACCTTGTGGAAGTCGACCAAAGCCGCTTGCCAGAATTGATGGGCGTCCTTGAGACGAGCCGCGTGCCAATACACCTGTCCCAAGGCGAGCCGCGCTTCGGCCAGTCTGAATTCGGAGCCCGGCTTCGGGACCAGCGACGCGGCATGCGCGGAGCTCAGCGTCAGCTTCGGCGTACTCGCCGCGTGCTGCGTGCAACCGCGCGCGTCGAATCCGGGGCAGCGGGTCCTGCAAGGCGCCGGACACGGCCTGCCGGTACTCCGGCGCGTCCGGGAATTCTTCGACGAGTTTCCGGAAGATGGCAAGAGCATCTTCTTCGGGGAGTTGCGCCGTCAGTTGCCGGACTACGTCGGACGGATGTCCCGCGCGCTCGGGATACTCCTTGGCCAGCTTGCGGAGGAGGGGAATCGCGCTGGACAGCTTGCCTGACTGGCAGAGCCGGATCGCTTGGCACTCGTACAGGAAGGCCAACTCCTCGCGGTACTCGAGCCGCTGGGGGAACTCGGCAACCGACCTTTCGAGCATCTGGATCGCCCGAGGCGCCCGGCCCCAGTCGAGCACCCCCCACGGCACGAGGAGCCGGTGGTCCGGCATGTCGGGCCATTGCGACTCGAGTTGCCTGAACAGGGCGGCCGCTTCGTCGAATTGGCCGTTCATCGCGGTTCGTCCGGCAAGGATCCATCGCAGGTGCAAGATCCGCGTCGCCAGGTCATCTTCATCGGGATGGAGCTTGTGTAGTCGCTCCAACAGTTCGATCGCCTCCCGCAGCTTGTTGCGCGCCTCCAGCGCCAACGCCTCGGCGCGAAGATCTCCATGGCCTTTGAGGAACCGATCGGCCGCCGAGGCGTCCCAAACGCGTATCGGGTCGTGCTCGGTGGTCCAAGCCAGTCGCAGTCCATCGGGACTCCAGGTGACCGTATGCACCCAGAAGGTGCCTGAATACAGTGTGCCGAGTTCTTCGCCGCTCGACGTATCCCAGAGCCTCACGGTTCCATCCCGAGATCCGGAAGCGAGCCGCGGCAAGAAAGGGTGCCAACTGAGGGTATTGACGTTGTTGGTATGTCCTTCAAGGACTAGGAGTCCGCGCGTCGGGGCGCCGCCGGTCGCGTCGTAGATCGTGATCTTTGTATCTGCCACGGCCAGGCGATTACCATCCGGGCTCCAACCCATGGCGCAGACGCGTCCCTGAAACGGCGCTCTCACCGACGCTAGCGGAGAACCTTGAAGCGCGGCAGGATCCCACACACGGAGCGATGCATCCGCGGCCGCCAACCGCGTGCCGTCGGGCCGCCACGCGACGCAGGCGTCTATGGGAAGTGAGCGCGCAACGCCATCCATGGAGGTTGCGGCTTCCTTTCCCGTAGCGGCGGAAAACAGTATGACGCGTCCGCTATTCTGTTGGCTCACCACTGCCACCGCGACCGCCGTGCCGTCGGGGCTCCAGGCCAGCGATCGCACCGTGCCTCCGCAGGGCAACAATGGCAGCATCGGTTTTCCAGTCTCTGCATCGGCGATCATGACATGATCCGAACGCATACGGACGGCGAATCGTCTTCCGTCGGGGCTCCAGGCCGCGCATTGGCCCGCCGAAGCGCGTTCCTTGTCGTATTGCATCGAGAGAACTACTCTGCCCGACTCGACCGCCACGACCTTCAGCGTGCCATCGCCGATGGCCGCCAACAGACGCCCTCCATCGGGGCTGAACGCCACCGTGGTGTCGTAGAGGGTGGGCACGGACAGGCTAAAGAGCGGGGGGAACGCGCTGGTATCCCAGACCTTGGTCGTTCGATTGGGGCAAAAGGCGGCGATAAATCTTC
>JAMOAF010000985.1 GCA_023621895.1 Planctomycetota bacterium | reverse complement strand
GAGGTCGACGGTCTCGTTGGGGATCAAACTCAATTCGCGGACCTCGGTCTCGATGTTTGCGGCCGCCAGAGCGCTGGAAACAGCCTCGAACTGGTTAACGCGGCAGGTGACTTCGAATTTGCCGGCGCCTGCTTTGACATCGTCGGCCCCGGCTTCGATGGCGATCTCCATCAGCGTGTCTTCGTCGACCTTGTCGGCCGCGATGATGAACAGGCCTTTCTTTTCGAAGTTCCAGGCCACGCAGCCGTTCTTGCCAAGCTTGCCACCGGCCACGTCGAAAGCCTTGCGGATTTCGGGGGCGGTTCGGTTGAGGTTGTCGGTCAAGCACTCGCAGAGCACGGCGACGCCGCCGGGGCCATAGCCCTCATAGACGACTTCCTCGAAGTTTCCGCCGTCCAATTCGCCGGTTCCTTTCTTGATGGCGCGGACGATGTTGTCTTTCGGCATGCTGACGGCTTTTGCAGCCTCGACGGCGGCGCGGAGCCGAAAGTTGAGGTCCATATCGCCTCCGCCTAACTTGGCGGCGATGATTATGCCCTTGGCGAGTTTGCTCCAAAGCTTGCCCCGCTTTGCGTCAATCAGTGCCTTCTTATGCTTGATGCCTGCCCAGTGTGAATGTCCTGACATATCAGCGTCCTTGTCTCTCGGATCAATCGCCTTGATTCGGCGTCGAGGAGGCTCTAGAATCGGCTCCACGCCTGTTTCCGCGTTTCAGCCGCGGAAAGGCCGCCTCGGCGCCGCGGTTTATTTTGTCTTTTCCAGCTTCTTGCGGATCTTGACGGCCTCTTCTTCCTTGCCGGCTCTCTTGAACTGTTCATACGACCGCCGCCATGCCGCCGCGGCCTTGTCGTTCTGTTTGAGCTTCGCGCAGGCATCGCCGAGGTGATCGAGCACGACCGGATCGGGCTCGATCTCTGCGGCCTTCTCCAACTCGGCGGCGGCGCGCTCGTATTGGCCCTGCCGGAAGAGCACCCAGCCCAGGCTGTCGCGGAACGCCCCGTTGTCCGGCTCGGCCGCGACGGCCTGTTCGATCATCCGCCGGGCGCGCTGGAGGTGCATGTTCTCGTCGGCCCAGAGGTAGCCGAGGTCGTTCAGCGCGCCGGGGTCTTCGGGAAACTCGTCGAGAACCTGCTCGAGCCATTCGGCGGCTTCCGGGATCCGATGTTCCTCGAGGCAGAGGTTGGAGAGGATCATCCGCGACTGGCGGACAATCCGCCGCACCTGCGGGGAGCCGTGTCGACCGTCGAAGCGGTCGACGAGCGCTCGATACGCGGCGGCCGCTTCGGACTTGCGATCGGCGTGGTGGAAAATCCAGGCCACTCGGCTGTGGAAGACGGCGGAATCCTCACTAAGCCGGACCGCCTCGCGAGCCGCGTCCAGGGCCTCGTCCGTCTTGCCGGCCATCTCCAGGGCTGCGGCGCGATAGTACTGGAAGACGGCCGCACGCCCGCCCTCGACTCCGGGCAATTCGGCGCCCTGGCGGAGCACTTCGGCCGACTCAGCATATTGTTCCGCTTCAAACAGCGCCACGCCCCAACCGAGAAGCCCGCTGGCAGCACGTTCGGGAGCCAGGCGGAACGCCGCCTGGAACAGGGGTGGAACTTCATCGAAGCGTCCGGCGGCCAGGCCGAGCTGCGCGGCGGCCAGAAGCGACGCGGCGGCGAGCGGTTCTTCGCTGAGCGATGTTTTGGCAGTTTCGAGGATCGCGTTGACGGCGGATTCGGAGGCGGCGAGATGTTCTAAGCCCTCGCTCAAGGGATCGAGGGAGCCGGCCTTCTCAACGACGGCGGCCAGGACATCGGCAATCGCCGGATTGTCGCCGCGGGCCAAATGGATTTCAAGCAGGCGGCGATAGACGGTTGAAGTCGGCGCGTCCTCAACGAGGCCGCGGTAGAGCCGCTCGGCCTTCTCGGGCTGTTTTGCGCCGGCGTATTTCTCGGCGAGAAAATAGCGGAATGCCGTGTTTTCGGGCTGCTGCTGATGGAGTCCTTCCAGGTACTCGATGAGTTGCTCTTGGCGGCCGAGTTTTCCGAGGATTTCCTCGAGGAGCAGGCAGCCGGCGAGCCCGTCTTCATCGGGCCGTGCATCGAAATAGGTTTTCAAGGCGGCGAGCGCGTCTTCGAGCCGGCCGGCGTACTGGCGGAGTCTCGCCTCGTTCAGAGCCGCTCGCTTCGGTTCGGGCGCGGCTTTCTGCGACTGGTCGAAGGCGTTTTTCGCCTCGTCCGGCCGGCCCGCCGAGAGGAAGCACGAACCGGTCAACTGGTAAACCGCGGCCTTCTTCTCGACAAGAGCTTTGCGGGCCTCGGGCGAGAGCTTGAACTTGTCGGGGTCGGCGAGGGCTTCCACGACTCGGGCGAGGTAGCCAGCCGCTTTTTCGTATTCTGCGTTGAGGTGGCAGAGCCGTCCGATCTCCAGCCAGAGGATGACTTCGTCGCCGGCCGGGAGAGCGGCGGGTGGATCGGTTGCGACAAGCCGCTCGTACAACTCGACGGCGGCCTTCCCCTGGCCTTCGCTCGCCAGGTGCATGGCCATTAATCGCAAGAGCGCGGCATCGGCCCGATCGGCGGGCCGCATCCGCCTTGCGGCGTACTCCGCCATGGCGGGGCGTTTGAGCCGCGCGGAGAGGCGGACGACGGCTCTGGCCGCGTCTTCAGCGGCCGAATCGAATCGCAGCGCACGTTGATAGGCGCGGAGCGCCTTGTCGTACAGATGCCGGGCCAAATCGGTCTTGTCGCTGCCCCATGCACGGTCGCCGCGATCTTCCAGCTCGTCGCCCAGGCTGAACAGAGCCAGGGCCTCGGCTCTGTCTTGCTCCGCCTCGCTCGGGGGGCGCTGGGGGATAAAACCGGCGTAGGGCTCCTCGAATGGGAAAGCATCGAGCGGATCGCCCGCCGCCCGCGGATTCTCGGGTTCGGCGCCATGCGGAGATGATCCGACCGGCGTCCAGCCGAGGGCCGGCAACAGGCTGAGCGTGATCAGCAAAGGGGAGTACCAAGAGAAGCGAAACGGCACCGTGCGCCTCCTTCCCGCGGCCAGACGATCAGCGGGGCTTCTTTTTCGACAGTCCTTTGGTTGCCGAGCGTTTTGCCGCGGGTGCGGACTTGGCGGGCTTGGTCGATCCGCCCGGCGACTTTCCCTTGGGGGGCGTTTTTTTCCCTTCAGCGGCATCCTTGGCCGGTCTGGTTTGAGTCTTGGGCTTGGGGGGCGCGGTTTTTTTCGCGCCGGCTTTCTTCGGCTTTTCCTCGGCCTTGACGGCGGGCTCCGGCGTCTCGGCTGGAGCCTCGGGGGATGGGGCCATCTGCCCGGACGCCTCGGGGGCTGCCCGACTGCGCCGTTTAGGCAATCGCGGCGCGGCTTCCGGATCGATTTCGAGCAGGGACTTGCGTAGTTCGGGCTTGTGGGGCGTGGCCGCGAAATCGACGGCGAACTGGTGGAGCAGGGAAGCGAACTCGATGCCTTTGTTCTTCGCCACCGAGCGCTCCAGTCCCGGCACGCTCCCTGCTTCGGCATCCTTGGGTGTTGCCAGGTCGAGAATTTCCATGACGGTGATCGCGGCCGTGTCGACGGGGATCGCGTGCCCCCCGAGAGCGGCTTGCACCACGTAGGCGACGGCAAAGCTGCTGACGCCCTTGATCTTTTGCAGTCGTTCGGTGGCGGGGCCGAGGTTCTCCTTGCGGAGATCCTCCAGGTCGAAGGCGTACTTCGTCTCGAAGACCGACTGGAGAATCTCCTTGATGCGCTGCGCCGCTCGGGTGGGGTCCGGCAGGCAAGAAATCTCTTCCGCCAGTTCTCGAATCGTGGTCACGCGGACCTCGTTCCAGTCGAAGAAATTATGCGCCAGCGCCGCGAAGGCCTGCTCGGCGGCGTCGTACTTGGCGTTTTCCAGGCACGCGGCAAAGAGGAGATGCTCGATGGCGGACCTTTGCGGATCGGGGGCCACGGGTTGGTAGCCCGCCTTTTTCAGAACCTTCTGGATTTTGTTGATCTTCGCGCTTCGACTGCTGGTTGCCATGGGTTCTGCCGTCAGTTATCCACAGAAAGGTTCAATCATGCTTAGCGGAATGCCGTCCGCGAGTCGTGTGGCGCTATCGATCCGCCTCTCCATCCGTCTCGATCTCCTCGGCCAGGCCGGCCGCGCCCTGCTCTTCGTCCTCCGGGTGGTCGCCGAGCGGGGGCGCGAGCGTTTCATCCGGCGGCAAAACCTCCTTGAGGATTCGTGAAATTTCGATGGATTTCTTTACGCCGTCGTCCAGAAAGAACTCGATCTTCGGCGTGTAACGGGTGTTGATCCGGGCCGCGCATCGGGCTTGCAGGAAACCGGCGGCGCTTCGCAGGCCGCGGAGGCTCAAGTGCTGCCTGGTTTCATCGCCCATCACCGAGACGTGCACCTTGGCGTGGCGCAGGTCTCCCGAGACTTCGACGTAGGTCACCGTCACGTCGCGGATCCTCGGGTCCTTCAAGTCGGCGAGGATCGCCATGCCGACCACCTCGCGGATTGCCTCAGCCGCTTTTTGAGCCCTGCGCGACGGCATTGCCACTCCCAACATGCGAAAGACAAGTAACTATCTGCGGAGATTGCCCGGCGCCAGCCGGGGATGGGTTGCCTCGGCCTGCTCCGTTTCTCGCGGCGCTCAGCCTGGCGCGGCCGCCGCCGGAACGCAGCGGCGGATGTCGCGGCGATCAGAAGGTTCTCGCCACCTCCTCAATCTTGTAGGCTTCGAGGATATCGCCTTCCTTCAGGTCGTTGAAACCGCTGAGTTTCATGCCGCATTCGTACCCTTCACGCACCTCGCGGGCGTCGTCTTTCTCGCGCTTGAGCGATTCCAGCGGGTAGTCGCCGATAATCCGGCTCTCGCGGATCACGCGGATTCTCGAGTCGCGCTGGATGCTCCCGGCGAGAACGCGGCAACCGGCGATCGTGCCCAAACGGCTGATGGCGAATGTCTTTTGCACCAGCGCTCGGCCAAGTTCCGCTTCGCGTTTCTCCGGCCGCAGCATGCCTTCGAGGGCGGCCTTCAGATCGGACGTGATTTGATAGATGATGTCGTAGCGGCGAATCTGAACGCCGCGATTTTCGGCCAGCACCCGGGCGCCTTCCTCGGGGACGACGTTGAATCCGATGATCACGGCATCCGACGCGCTGGCCAGCGTCACGTCGGCTTCGGTGATCCCGCCGACCGACGCCTGGAGAATCTTGATCTGGACTTCGGGGTGCTGGAGCTTGGTCATCTCCTTCTTGATCGCTTCGATCGAACCGCGGACGTCGGCGCGGAGGATGATGTTCAGCGTGCGAACCTGCTGCTGGCTGATCCGCTCGCTAAGCGTCTCCAGCGTGACCTGGGGCATCGTGACCCGCAGTTCTTCCTTGCGCTGCTGGGCGGCGCGCTCCTCGGCGATCTGGCGGGCTTCCGGGATCGTCGCCACGACATAGAAACGGTCGCCGGCGCCAGGCGCCACGTCGAGCCCGGTCAGGTTGACCGGGAAGGAAGGGCCGGCCTCCTTGACCCGCTTGCGGGAATTCAGCGTGTCGTACATGGCCTTGATGCGGCCGTGGGCCGCGCCGCAGACGACGATGTCGCCGACGTGCAAGGTTCCACGGTCGACGAGCACCTTGCAGACCACGCCGCGCCCCTGCTGCACCTCCGCCTCGAGGCACACCCCGGACCCCGGAGCGTCGGGATTGGCCTTGTACTCGTTGAGCTCCGCGACCGTGAGGATCGTGTCGAGCAACTCGTCGATGCCCGCGCCGGTGATCGCGCTGGTGCGGACCACCTCCACGTCGCCACCCCACTCGCTGGGCAGCAGTTCGGCGGCGGCCAATTGCTGGTAAGTCCGATCCGGGTTGGCGCCGGGCAGGTCGATCTTGTTCAAGGCGACGACGATCGGAACCCCGGCGGCCTTGGCGTGGCTGATGGCCTCTTCGGTCTGGGGCATGACGCCGTCGTCGGCGGCAACCACCAGGACCGCAATGTCGGTGCAATTGGCGCCGCGGGCGCGCATCTCCGTGAAGGCTTCGTGGCCGGGCGTGTCGACGAAGGCGATCGCGCGGCCGTCCTTCTTGATGCGGTAGGCGCGAATGTGCTGCGTGATCCGCCCCTTTTCGGTCGACACAACATCGATGTTGATGATCCGGTCGAGCAGGGAGGTCTTGCCATGGTCGACGTGGCCGAGAAATGTGATCACCGGGGGGCGGGGCTTGAGCGACGCGGGGTCGTCGTGGATGTTGTGGAGTTTTTCCATCAACTTCTCTTCAGCCGAGGTTTCCTTGCGGAAATCGACCTCGACCTCCAGCGCCGTGGCCAGGAGTTCGGCGGTCTCCAGATCGAATTGGTCGGTAATGCGGAGGAGCTTCTCGAACTCGAACAGCTTGCGTTGAACGTCGGCCACGGGCAATCCGAGGCTCTCCGCGAAGCTCTTGACAGTGCAGGGCAGGCCGACCACGACATTGTGTTTTCGGGGCGCGGCGGTGCTTACATTCCCGGTGCGGCGGAGCCGGCGGACCTGGCGGGGCGCGGTTTCGTCCTCATCGGCCGCGCGCTGGCGCCCCGGGGCGGCGCTCGAACGTTTGCGCTTCAGTTGACGCTGTTCGCGCCCGCCCAACGTGCTGCCCGCCTCCTCGAGCGGCCCTGCTGAGCGTTTCCCTCTCTTGCCGCGATCCTTGCCGCCATGCGAGGTCTCGGACAACGCGGCGTCGGGCTCGGCCTCGATCGGCTTCTTGGCCGGCGCCTTGCGCTTTTTCTCGTGCTGGCGGAGTTGTTCCGAAAGGGGCCGTTCACCGGCTTTGCCGGGCCGCAGCGCCCCGGGCGGCAGCCGCAAGTCGGGCTTCTGGGCGCGAGGCTCTTCCTTCTTCTTCGCCGCGGGGAGCTTCGGCGCCGGCATCGGGGCGAGCTTGATCGACAGCCCCCCCTTGTCGGCCGCACCGCGGCCGCCTTCCTCGCCCGGCGATTTCTTGATCGGACCGCCCTTGTCGGGGCGGGACCCGAGAACCGGGATTTTCTTGTCAGCGGCCGCAGCGGGGCCGATGTAGTCTTCCCGGCGAACGGCGCCGGCTGGCCGCGGCGGCGGCGTGGGCGTCACCGCCGACGGGAGCGGCGACGCCAGCGGCGACGAGGGAGTAACCGAATCGGAGGTTGGGGTCATCGTCGGCGTGACGAACACCTCCGGCGCCTCGGGCGCGGCAGGCGCGGCAGGCGCCGCGGGCGTAACAGGCGCCGCGGGAGGGACAACCGCCGTGGGCGTGGCAGGCGCCGTGGGCGTGGCAGGCGCCGTGGGCGTGACGGACGGCGCGGGAACGACAGGCGCCGTGGGAGTGACGGCCGTTGTCGGCGCGGGGGGCGCCGTGGGCGTGGCGGGCGCGGCGACCTCAGCGGCGGGCGGCTCGGGGGCGGTTGGCTGTGGAACCGGCCGGATCGTGGGAGGCAGGGCTCGAACACGGCCAAGAGGCTTTTCCTCGCGTTTCGGGGGTTCCATCCGGGGAGGGACGGGCGCCGCGGGCCTCCTGGCGCTTCCGAGATGCTCCCTGATGGCGACAACCTGTTCGTCGGACAGACTCGCCAGCGCGGACCCCTTGCCCTCGATGCCAAGTCTCTTGCAAGCATCGACCAGGATCTTGTTGTCGACCTTTAGCTGTTTCGCTAATTGGTAGATGCGAATAGCCAAATCGTGTTCTCGCTTTCCACTGCCGATCCAGATCGGCACCAACCGTAATCGGACAGGAATGGATTAGTGCCGCATACTTCGTGTCTCCCTCGAATGATGACGCATCGGCAGAGCACACCACAAAACGACCCCGCCGGCTCAAGACGTCCGTGAGTAGACCGTTCATTGCCCTTCAGCCGGGTCTTCTTGGGAGGGCTGCTCCCCGTCCGGCTCAGGATTGTCTTGTTCTTCCGCGGCACTGTCCGCCGCCGCTTCCACCGCTTCGATTGCGTCCGCCGCCCTGCTCGCTTCGGCCGCTTCGGCCGCTTCGGCCGCTTCGGCCGCTTCGGCTGCTTCGGCTGCTTCGGCTGCTTCGGCTGCTTCGGCCGCTTCGGCTGCTTCGGCTGCTTCGGCTGCTTCGGCCGCTTCGGCCGCTTTCGCTGCTTCGGCCGCTTCGGCCGCTTCCCTT
>JAMOAF010000250.1 GCA_023621895.1 Planctomycetota bacterium | reverse complement strand
AAAGCGCGAAAGGGCGAAAGCGCGAAAGAAGAGAGAGCGACCGTTGGCAGGCAGCGAACGTGTGGCGTGCGGCCACGCGGGGCCTGATACTCTTCCCCGTCTGTTTCGCGTTTTCGCCCTTTCGCGTTTTCGCGATCCTCTTCCGCGCCGCGGAACACGTCGTCGCGATGGGCATGGGCGTCGAACATGGGTGAGCTTTCCAGGATCAACCGCCGGGCCGTCGAAATTTACTGTAACCCCACCGGCTCTCGGCGCATCGATAGAGTCCAAGCGGAAAGCGGTGCGCGCCTGGCCGTGGCTCTCGCTTCGGGCTGTCATGGCGCGCCGCTCGATTCGCGCTGGGCTGCGATAAGCCTTTTGACGTCAACGGATTCGTTGCTCTGCCGAAGAATCATTACCTTGTTGCGCAAGCAAGGGGACATTATCGATGCGGGCTGCTGCAATTCCGATCGCCGTTGTCTCCCTCTTGATTGCGGGCGTGGTCTTCGCGTTCACGCTGCGCGGGTCAGGACCGGTTGACGACCCCTGGGTCAAGGTTCCACCGCCGGTCAGCCCGACCGATCACCACCACTTGATCAAGGGCCCCTTCAACGACGGCCCCTCGGTCACGCGGGCGTGCTTGGAGTGCCATCCGGACGCCGCCAGGCAGCTCATGAAGACGAGCCACTGGAGTTGGGCCGGCCAGAAAGTAAAGCTCCCCGGCCGCGAGGAGGTGATTGCCGTCGGCAAGAAGAACCTGATCAACAACTTCTGCATCGCCGCCGGCCCCAACATCGCCGCATGTTCCGCCTGCCATGCCGGATACGGATGGTTCAACGAGGATTTCGATTTCACGAAAGAGGAGAACGTCGATTGCCTGATCTGTCACGAGCAATCGGGTGTTTATGAAAAGAGTCTGGGCGGCCAGCCGGCCAAGGGAGTCGACCTCCTCGCGGTTGCCCGGAGCGTGGGGCCGACGACCCGAAGGAACTGCGGCGTGTGCCATTTCAAAGGCGGAGGGGGCGACGCGGTCAAACATGGCGACCTGGACGGCTCGATGTATCACCCGAGCCAGCGGATCGACGTCCATATGGGCAGGGCCGACTTCAGTTGCAGCGACTGCCACCAGACCAGGGAGCACCGCATCCCCGGCTGCGCCATGTCGGTCTGCATCGACCGCCCCAGTCGCGTGAGGTGCACCGACTGCCACAGCGAGACGCCGCACGTCGATCAGCGGCTCAACGAACACACCGCCACGGTCGCCTGCCAGACCTGCCATATCCCGCGGATGGCCATCGACGCACCGACCAAGATGACCTGGGACTGGTCGACGGCCGGCCAGGATCTTCCCGAAGACCCGCACACCTATCTGAAGGCCAAAGGCAGCTTCACCTACGCTCAGGACGTGCGGCCCGAATACTACTGGTACGACGGCCGGGCCTACCGCTATCTGACCGGTGACAAGATCGACGACCCCAGCCAGGTCGTGCCGATCAACCTGCCGATCGGCGGCCCGGGCGATGCCGGCGCGAAGATCTGGCCCTTCAAGGTGCATCGCGGCAAACAGGTCTACGACAAGAAGTACAAACACCTGCTGACGCCGCGAACCTGGGGCGAGGGCGGCTTCTGGAACGAGTTCGATTGGGACAAGGCCTGCCGGCTTGGCGAAACGCCCGAAGCGCCCTACAGCGGCGAGTACGGATTCGTCGAGACCGTCATGTACTGGCCGCTCTCCCACATGGTCCAACCCAAGGAAAAGGCGCTGCAATGCAACGAGTGCCACGGTCCGGACGGCGTGATGGATTTCAAAGCCCTCGGCTTCGACGGCGACCCGATGTTTCGCGGCAATCGCCGGGTGACCGGATTGCTGCGAACGCAGGAGGGGGGTGAGAAATGAAGCCGCTCGTTTCTCTCCTGATCGCGGGGATGATGGCGGCCGGCCTGGCGGCCGCGGAAGACGCCTCGCACCACCCGCCGATCCGCCTTCTGGACGCGGCGGGAACGAACGTGCTCGAGTCGGGACGGCCCGTCTCACCGATGAGAACGTGCGCAGGCTGCCACGATACGGCCTACATCGAAAGCCACAGCTTCCATGCGGCGCTTGGCCACGACGAGCGGACCGCGGCCGGTTTTGTCGAAGGCGGCCGGCCCTGGGACTACAGTCCGGGGCCGTTCGGGCGCTGGGATCCGCTCGACTATCGCTACCTGACCCCGCCCGGCGACGAACGTCTCGATCTTGGCCTGGCCGACTGGGTTTCTCTCTTCGGAGCAAGGCACGTCGGCGGCGGTCCGGCTCGCCTGGGCCATGCCGGATTGCCGCTCGAACGCCCCTCGCTCTCCGCCGGCGGAGACCTCAACCCCGATGCCGTTGTGCTCGATCCCCAAACGGGGCAGCCCCGGGTCTGGGATTGGCGCGCCTCGGGCGCCGTGGAAATGAACTGCTTCCTGTGTCACGCCAGTCACCCTGACAACAAAGCGAGAATCGAGGAGCTCGCAAAGGGGCGTTTCGACTGGTCGGCGACCGCGACTCTCGCCGCGACGGGCGTTGTGAGCCGATCCAACAGTGGTTGGCAATATGATCGGGGCCAATTCAGCGAACGGGGAACGGTCGAAGCGCGGCTTCTGGGGCTTGGCGATCCGGAGCCGGAAAACTGCGGGCTGTGCCACGGCCAGGTCCATGCCGGGCACGAGCCGATGCAACTCGACCTCTCGCTCGCCAGCCGCGCCACGGCGACCACCGGCCGCGTGTTCTCGGCAGAGCGGATGTCGGATTCGGCCGTCAATCTGGCCGGCAAGCAGAATATGGGGCGACCTTGGGACGTCCACGCCGAGCGGCTTGTCGGGTGCACGGACTGCCATTTCTCGATGAACAACCCGGCCTTCTCCACCAGTTCGATGGCGGCGCTCGGCGGAAAGATGGACTTCGATCCCCGCAGATCGTCGCTCGGCGAGTACTTGATGCGTCCGAGCCACCAGTTTGCCAAGGGAACGACGGCCCAGGGCGCCACCGCCCGGCACCTCGGCGGCACGATGCGCCGCTGCAATGATTGCCATCGGGCCGAGTCGTCCCACGCGTGGCTCCCCTACCAGGCGGCCCACTTCGCGGCCCTGAGTTGCGAGGCATGCCATATCCCGCATGCGGCCGCGCCGGCCGTTGAAAGCATCGACTGGACGGTTCCCTCGCCGCAAGGCAAACCGGCCATTACCTGGCGAGGCATCGAAGGCGACGCGGGCGATTCGCGCGCGCTGGTGACCGGTTTCCGGCCCGTGCTGCTGCCGCGGCTGGGCGCGGACGGCCGCTCGCGACTGGTTCCCTGCAATCTCATCACCGCCACCTACTGGGTCGAAAGCGGTCCGGCGCCGAGGCCGGTTCGGCTGCCGGACCTCGAAAAAGCCGTTGCCGGCGGCGCGGCCGACCGCCAGGCGGTTCGGGCCGCCCTTGTCGCGCAAGGGTATGTCAACCCGCTGGTTCGCACCGAGGTGCAGCCTTACGAGATGCATCACGGCGTGGTCGGCGGCCGCTGGGCGACGCGCTCGTGCGATGCGTGCCACTCGGCCGGTTCGGTGCTCAATCAGCCGATGACGCTGGCCGCCGCGCTGCCGGCCAAGCCGGCGCCCGAGTGGGCCCAGACGGGCGCGCTCGCACCGGCCGGAGAATGGTCGGTGGCCGGCGGCCGCCCCGCCTATCGCCCGAGCACCCACGCGGCGGGGTTCCACGTACTGGGCCACGACGGCCAGCGCTGGATCGATGCTCTTGGGATCGCGATGCTCGTGGGTGTTCTACTGGCCGTGGCGATCCATGGCGGCCTGCGCGTGCGACGGGCCGTGGCGCGCAGCGGGTCCGTGCCGGCGAAGGAGACAATGGCGGAGGGTCAGGACTGATGAACGGCAAACGAAAACGCATCTACTCGACCTATGAACGCACCTGGCATTGGATCCAGATGATTGCCGTCGTGGTCCTTCTCGCCACGGGCTTCCATATTCATGCGCCGGTGCGTCTGCCCCTGGCCGACCTGGCGGCGATCGTCTGGTTGCACAACGTGTTTGGGTTCATCCTGATCGGCAACGCATTGCTCGGGCTGTTCTACTTTGTCACAACCGGCGCCATCCGGCAGTACGTGCCCGAACGCAAGGGGCTGGCGGCGGCCGTCGCCGCGCAGGTCAGATATTACACGAGCGGGATATTCCGCGGCCAACCCCACCCGACCCGCAAGACCCCCGAGCGGCGGCTGAATCCGTTGCAGCAGTTGACCTACCTGGCATTGCTCAATCTGCTGCTGCCCCTGCAAATCGCCAGTGGTCTGCTGATGTGGGGCGCCTCGCGCTGGCCGCACGCCGCCGGCGCCGTTGGCGGCCTGCCGCTGTTGGGGGCCGTCCACACGCTCGGGTCGTACTTGTTTCTGTCCTTTCTCATCGCCCACCTCTACCTGATCACCACGGGACGCACGCCGCTGGCGCACCTGGAGGGAATGGCAACCGGCTACGAAGACCTCGAAGACCTCGAAGACCTCGAAGAGCCGGGAGCCGCGGTGCCGGCAGTGGACCTCCGGCGTTGAACACTTTTCACTCGTTCGCGGGCCAGGCCCGCCGATCACTGAAACAGGAAAAACACGATGGCCAGTCAATCCATGCCCGAATCGCGGGGCCTGCCCGCACGAAACGATCCCGAGGGGCTCTGGAACCCCTACGTTGCCGGCGTCGCGCTGGGATTGGTCTTGTTCGCGGCGTTTTTCATCACCGGCAGCGGGCTGGGCGGCTCGGCCGGCTTTGCGCGCCTGGCCGCATTCATCCAGGCGGCGGTCGCGCCGGGCAGCGCCGACACCAGCGCCTACCTGGCTCCGATGGCCGGCGGCGGGCGGAACCCGCTCGACAACAACATGGTGTGGATGACCCTGGGCGTGATCGCCGGCGGCTTCACCTCCGGCTGGCTCGGCGGCCGCGTCAAGGTGGAAACCCTCAAGGGCCGCCAGATCGACAGGCGTACGCGCTGGGCCATGGCCCTGCTGGGTGGAATCCTCATGGGGCTCGGCGCCCGGTTCGCCCGCGGCTGCACGTCCGGCCAGGCCCTGTCGGGCGGCGCCGCGCTCTCCGTCGGAAGCTGGGCCTTCATGATCATGGTCTTCGCCGGAGCGTACATGCTGGCCTACCCGCTGAGAAAACTCTGGAACTGACGTAATCCCGAACCCTGAAAACTGGCAACACGCATGGCGCCTTTCTCCTTCTCTCCCGCGACCGCCAACGTGGTCGCCGCGCTGATCGGATTCTGCTTCGGGTTTGTGCTCGAACGGGGCGGTTTCGGCAACGCCCGCAATCTCGCGGCCCAGTTCTACTTATATAACATGCGCGTGCTCAAGGTGATGTTCACGGCGATCATCACGGCCATGGTGCTCATCTGCCTCGCTTCGGCGCTGGGGCTGCTCGACTTCGAGCTGCTCTACGTCCCGCCGACCCATCTCTGGCCGGGCATCCTGGGCGGATTGATCCTCGGCGTCGGATTCATCGTTGGCGGCTACTGCCCCGGCACGTCGCTCGTCTCGATGGCGACCCTGAAGACCGACGGAACCATCTTCGCCCTCGGCGTGGTTGCCGGCAGCCTGCTATTCGGGCCGATCGTGGCGATTCCGGCCGTCTGGAATTTCTGGAACAACTCCGGCGACTTGGGGCGCCTCACCTGGGCCGACGTGCTCGGCATCGACGCCGGCTGGATCGTGCTGGCCGTGCTTGTCATGGCATTCGGGGCCTTCGCGGCGGCCGAGGTCTGCGAACGCATCTTCTCCCGCCCCAGCGAGCGCCCGACCGCGCTTGCGCCCAAGGCGCGGCTGGCGAGGCGCGCCGGCGTCGGGCTGGCCATCGGGATGGCGCTTGCCGCCATCGCCGCCGGGCAGCCGACGATCGACCGCCGCGTCGACTGGCAACGCGAGAGCCTCGATGCCAGGCTCGCCTCGCGCCAGGTGCACATCGATCCGGGCGAGCTCCTGGACCTGATGCACAACAACCAAATCCAGCTCGTGCTGGTCGACGTCCGCGACGAGTCGGACTTCAACCGGTTTCACCTGGCGGACGCCCGCAACATCACGTTGGAGGACCTGGCCGCGGGGAAGCCGAAAGAAATCGACCCGAAAGAAATCTTCGTCGTCATGTCGAACGACGAAGCGCGGGCCGAACAGGCATGGAAGCGATTGGCCGTGCGGCGCGGGGCGAACGCCTACGTGCTGGCCGGCGGCCTCAATCGCTGGCTGGACGTGTTCGCCGACAACAAGGCCAACCTGCCCGGCCCCGATTCGCCCGTCGCCGGAGATGACACCCCGCGGCACTCCTTCGACGGCGCCCTCGGGGCCCGCCATGCCGCTTCACGGCCTTCACCCCAACGTATCGCCGAGCGACCGTTTCAATCGAAGGTCAAAATCCTTACGCCGGTGAAAGCGCCGGGAGGCGGATGCGGCTAAGGGCGACATCCCAACCCGACGCGTAAGCGAGGCATCGTAACCCGACGCGTAAGCGAGGCATCGTAACCCGACGCGTAAGCAACGCATCGTAACCCGACGCGTAAGCGAGGCTCTCCCCCCGACGCGTAAGCAAGGCATCGCACCCCGACGCGTAAGCGAGGCTCTCCCCCCGACGCTCAATCGCCCGCTTGACGCAGACTCTTTCCAGACCACGAGCTCATGAGTCCTGCCGGCCGAGAATCCGCGCCAACTCTTTGACAAGCAGGTCCGCAATCACCCGGTGGCCGCGCGCGTCCGGGTGCAGACCGTCGGGAAAGTAGTCGAGCCAAGCGCGGTTCTGGTCGAACGCCCGATAGACATCGACCAGCGCGACCTGTTTCTCGGCAGCCACCTCGCGGATCGCCTGCGCGTAGTCTTTCACCAGAAAGTTGATGCCGTGCTTGCGGTACGCCTCCAGGCGCATGCCCCAGTACCGCTCGGTCATCGGCGGGCATGTCATCAGCACGACCGTGATCCGAGCCGCCCGCAGACGATCCACCAGCGTGCCGACTGCTGCCTTGAACTGCTCGCGGTCGACGCGCGGCGTGTCGGCAAACCCGCCGGTTTCCGGCCGGTAGAATCCCGCCTCGTTGCCCCCGAACATGACGGTCGCGATCCGCGGCTTGCGGTCCAGCACGTCCTTCTCGAGCCGCTTGATCGCCAGCGTGACAATATCGCCATTGACGCCCGCGTTGAACACCTCGACCGTGTAGCCGAGCTTCTCGGTCAGCTCCCGCCGCGTGATCTCTCGAAACGTCTCCGCCTCTTTCACTCCGGCCAGGCCCGCCCCGTTGGTGATCGAGTCGCCCAGGGCCACGATGCGCACCCGTCCGGTCATGCGATGGCTCCCATTGCCCGTGGCCGCTGGATCGCGACCGCCCGGTGGGCCTTCGGCGGCGCTTGCCCGCTCCAGCCCGGCGGTTGTCACGATCGACAAGAACAGCGCCAGTGGAAAAAGAAATCTCATGTCGTCAGCCTCTTTTGAAATCAGAACGACCTTGCGCACCGCCAGTTTACCATTCAGCGCGGCTCCGGCGAAGTGAACTCCACCCGGTCGGCGGCCCCGGCCAGGCGGTACACGGTCTGGATCGCCTCGCGGTCGGCCTCTTTGGTCTCGATGCGCACCGGCCGCGGGGCCAGCAGGGCCAGCAACTGGCCGCGCGCGGCGACCGCCCCCAGCCCCGGCACGATGCCATTTTGGCGATAGCCCTGGTTAGCCACCCGCGACCCGGCCGCGGCCGAGACGGTCACTCGGCCGATCCGCTCATCCAGAACGGCCGCCAGCAGCGCCACGTCATCCACTTCGCCGATGCACGCGATCCGTTTCACGTCCAGATCACCGAGCTGCTCGAGCACTTCCAGCGACTCGATCACGTGGCTGACGTTATACGCCGTGGGCGACGTGCCCAGCAGGTAGGTCGTTTCCTCGAACGGAACACAGTCGATCGCCAGCACGGCCGTGCCCTCGGAGAGCAGCCTGGCCGTGCGCGCGCTGGCCAGCGCCTGCTCCTTCGTGCGGCTTTCGTGCAGGTAGATCGCCACTGGCGGGCGGGCCGCGCTTTTGGGGCGGATCAAGTACGAGCTGAGTCCCAGCAGCCCGTACTTCAGCTCCACAACCTGCGCGTCGCCCCGGGCCATCGTATTGACCACCTCCGGT
>JAMOAF010000448.1 GCA_023621895.1 Planctomycetota bacterium | reverse complement strand
TCCGAGACCGGCAGCGTCAGCTTCCCCTCCAGGCGGACCTGTTTGGGCAACGGGATGACCCAGCGGAGCCACAGTTGGGCCTCGGCGGGGGCGACCGGCTCGACCGAGCCGCGTCCCTGGCGGGCAGCCGCCCACGCCGGCCACGGGAGGTCTTGCCACGCTGCCGGCAAATCGCCAGGCCATGCCAGAATGGCCAGCACGATTCCCACCAACGCCGCTGTCTGTTGCCGCTTCATGGGAAACCTCCGTTCATTTCACTGCGGGCAGCCCGCGTTTTCGCGGTGTCATCAAGCCGATCCGGCTGGTGTCGATCGCCTTGAAGCCCAGGGCGAACGCCGGCGAATCGGGCCGCAGCGAGTAATCGTCTTTTGCGGGGTCGAGAAACCGCGGATCGGCGATGACCGAGTTGCGGTCAAAGCCCCGCTCCTGCCACTGGGCGAACGACGCGATCCCGCGGACGCGCATCCGCGGCGTCGCCACGCCCGGCGAGTAGTACAGGTTATGGTCGGCGCGGAGGACTTCCGGCGTCAGGTTTCCACCGGCAATCAGCAGCGCCTCGGGGTCGCTGTAGTAGAAGATGTTGCGTTCCAGCGCCTGGCCGGTCGAATTGTCTTGGAAGTTGGGAAAATATCCCTGGGCCATCGTGCTGCCGACGAAGATGTTGTTGAAGACCTTGTTCCCCTTGCCGCCCTGGAGCATGATGCCGCCGTGGGAATTGCGGTAGGTGATGTTGTTGGTCACCGTGTAGCCGCCGGCAAAGGAATCGAGGTAGATGCCCCACGACATGTAGACGTCCTTGTCGGGCCCCTGGGCGTACCAGCCGACCGAGTCGCCAACGATGTTGCCGCGGATCACGCTGCCGCTCTGCAAATTGCGGTCGTGCTGGGTGACCTCGATCCCGCCGGTGTCGTACGTTTCCAGGTTGGTCCACTGGACGCGGTTCATTTCGATCGTATTGCGTAGGCCGGCGCTTTTGAGCGTGATCCCGTAGATCGGTCCCTTTGCCTTCCAGTACGACGCCGCCGATGTGCTTGTAGATGGCTCCACAGTGATGGATGTCGTTGTCGATGATCTCATTTCTCTGGCTGCTCAAGATCAGCACGCCTCCCTGGGCACTATTGGAGATGTCGCTGCCCCGGACGACGTTATCGCCGCCTTCGCGGATGCAGACGGCATACCGGCCGGTGTCCGTGAACGTGCAGCCTTCGACGGCGCAGTGACGGGCGTCGCTGAAGGCCACCGTACCGTAATCGCCCATCCCGTAGCCGGCGCAGCCGTCTTGGGGCGTGTAATCACTATTTCTCACCAGCAGGCCGGCAAACCGCAGGTGGCTGGCGCCGGCAACCTCGATGATGCTCCCCACGGCCGGCGCGACGACCTCGCACGTCTCGTTCCAATCCTCGGGCGGGATCAACGAGAGGACGCCGGTCTTGCGGTTCAAGTGCCATTCGCCGGGGGCGTCGAGCTCGTCAAAGATGTTCTCCACGAAGTAGCGGTCGCCGGCGTTCAGGGCGGCCGCGGCCTCGGGGCCTCCGACGGCGACCATCCGCGCGTGCGGCTCGATCGCTTCGATGGCGAGAATCTCCTTGAAGGCGCGGCAGGAGCCCGATTGGAAGATGTGCAGTTCCGCGTCTGGCTCGCCGGCCCAGGTGGGCTTCACCTCGCCGGGTCCGTAGTGGAATTCGGTCGTCGAGCCGCCCCCGCTGGCGACGCTCAACTGCGGCCCGTGCGAGGCGGTAAAATGTTCGGCCTGGAAGACGACCATGTGCTTTCCGGCCGCTGGTTCGGCCAGGTCCGTGCCGGAGGGTTTCCATTGGGTGTCGTCGCAGAGGGCGAACGCATCCAGAGTGAGCCCGCCGCCCCGCACGTTTCGCCAGCGCAGCACGCGTTCGCCCTGCTTGAGGCGAAGGCTGGCCGCCCGGGCCCAGCGAGACGCCGGCCAGGCGCCGGTGTCTAACAGGTCGACCAGCGGAACCGGCTCGCCACCATCGACGCTCAACGTGGTCCGCCCCGACATGTCCGTCGTGCCGAACGGCGCGTTGTGCGCGCCGTAGTAGATCCAAAACACGTAGTCTCCGTCGGCGGGGATCTGCACGCGGTACTCCGTCCAGTCGTCGTGGTTGTGGATGTTGTTGACCGTCACGCCGAATCCGCCCCGGCGGCTGGCCACGTAGAGGAAGCCGCAGCGAATCGGGTCTTTGGGGTCGACATTGGGGTATCGGGCGCGGACTTGCCGCCGGCCGTTGACGAACAGCTGCCGGAAGTACCACTCGCCGGCTTCGACCGCGGGCAGGTGCACCGAGAGAATCGGGCCCTTTGCCGGCCGGAGGCCCTCGATTCGCCGTCCGCCCACCAGTTCCGGCGTCTCGCCCGGATAGGCCTCGTAGGAGATGGCCGCGCCCGGTCCGCCGGAATCGCCGGGGCCAAAGGCGAGAGTTTCGGTAATGTAATAGACGCCGCCGCGAATCTGGACGTTCACCGGCTCGGCCAGCGGTCCGGCGGCCTTTAGCGCGCGAACGGCGTCGCGCGCCTTGGCCAGCGTCGCCAGGGGGCCGTCGCTGCGCTCGGCGTTGGGCGCGGCCAGCTTGCCCGACCACGCGTCGTTGCCATCGGTGGCCACGTAGAATGTTGTCCCAGCGATCGCCGCGGCGCTTAGTCCCA
>JAMOAF010000438.1 GCA_023621895.1 Planctomycetota bacterium | reverse complement strand
ATTCAGATAGCTGCGTGGGCTTGCCCCGCGCTTCGTTTGTCATTCAGATAGCCGCGTGGGCTTGCCCCGCGCTTCGTTTGTCATTCAGATAGCCGCGTGGGCTTGCCCCGCGCTTCGCTACGTACGGGTTGTGCCGCAGCGCAAGCGCGCCGCGGGGCAAGCCGAAAGCGGCTATCACGCTCTCATGAATTCCTCCCGGAATCACGCAAGCTCATTTAGCCCCGACCATACGTGCGCCAGGAACATTCCCCCAACGCGCCCCATCCCAACCCGACGCGTAAGCGAGGCCACCCCGACGCTCGGCCCATGAGTCATCCAGACACAGTTCTCCATGCTGGAAATGAATTGTGCGAAATCTCGCGAGTCACACGAAATCGGGGCTTGAAGAGGTCCGAAATGGGCACGACAAGCGTTCACGCTCTGGGTTAGAATAGAAGTACGTGCATGGAAGTCTTGTCCCTGCCATGGTTGCGGCGATCCCTGCTTGTCTGACCTCGTGCCGCCGAACCTCCAGCTCCGGCGTACGAGCGTGTCGACCGTCGGGGGCATTGGGCACAGACCGGGCTTGCCGTCAGAGGCGAGCCGTTTCAACTGCCGCGGTATCTGCGGCCACCGCGCTGGCGGGGGGCGATTCTTGCACTCTCGCGACAACCGGCCCGTTAGCGTTCGGGCCGGCTCGCGATCGTGATCCGGAGAGTCGCCGCGGACGGAGGCGGCCGGGCGGAACAACTCGGGAGGGCGCTCCATGACCATCACATCCGAACTGACAATCCTCGGTTGCCATCCTTTTGCCAAGGCGGACGACGGCAAGCTGAAGTCGCGCATCGGCACGATCTTCCCCAAGTCGCGGACCCTCGTCACCGTCAAGACGATCCATGCCTTTCAGCGGCGGATCTACATCGATCACCTCAACCACCTCCGCGCCGCGGACGGACTGCCCCCCCTCAACGAGGACGAGGAGACCGAGGAGTGGCGCAACGCCGTCGATCTGTTGTTCGAGGAGGACGAGCGAATTTCGATCCGGCCGAATCCGGACAACATGCCGCTGGCCTTCGAGGCGGATGAATTGCTCGCCGAGTCCGGGGTCGCCCCGAAGTACCGGATCAATTTCCTCTACGCCCTCGACCACCGAGTCCGCCAGGCCGTTCAGCGGCGCGGCGAATACTGGCGGATCACCCCCCTGCCGACCTCGCCCGAGCAAATGGCGCAAATGATCGTCGACTCCAAGCTGTCGATCGCCGGCGAAAAAATCTACTACTACAACAAGGCCACCGGCACCCGATGGCTGACCTACCAGGAGTTCTCCCAACTCGGCCGGCTCGCGCCGGCGGAACTCGCGGCCCACATGGCGGAAATCCAGGCCCATTGCCAGCGGACCAATCCGCGAGGATTTCCCGAGGTCGATTTCTTCATGTCGGCTGAATCGTTCTCGCCCCAGGACTTCAGCAGCTACGATTTCTCGCGGCTCGACCCCGACCAGCTCCAGCAGGCCTATGCCTCGCTCGGCGAAAAGTTCCGCGAAGCCGTCGCGACGGAGTTCCATCGCGACGACGTCCAGGACATCCACTGGCGCAACCGGATGTTCGAAGCCTTGCTCGTCCGCGACGACGAACGCGTCTCCGAAGAGACCCTGCTCGGCCTCAGCCCCGAATTCTTCATGCAGATCCAGTGGTTGCCCGGCGGCCGCATCCAGGCCGGTGAGTTGATCTTCGACCCGGTCTTCAGCCTCCGCGACATGCAGCCGGACAACGAAGAACTCCGCGAACTCTGCGACGAGCGCGCTCGGGCGTTCATCTTCAACTATGTCCGCCAATACGCGAACCTCGAGTACGTGAACATCGGGCGGGTCGCAAACAGCCTCTCCCGCCGCCGCGACACGGAAAAACGCCGCGGCGTGTACATCGCCGAGGTCAAGAGGCGGGGCGAGCAAAGGGAAATCGTCAGCATCATCCGCATGCAGAAGTGGGGAGTCCGCGAGCACCTCGACGATGGCAAGTCGCTCCAGGACGCGATGATGCGGTCCGACGAATACACCGAGTACCTCCTCGACCGGCGGCTCGGATGCTGGCAACTCGGCATGAACCTGCCGAGCTGCGTCACGGCCCGCAAGATCTGCGAACGCTACTGCTCAACCGATCCACGCACCAGGCACTTAAGCGGCGTGATCATCTGGTCGCCCTACATCGAGCGCGACTACATCCGCGGAATCGCCACCGACAAGATTCCCCGACACCGCCTGGAAGACCCCGCCTTCGCCCTGCGGCTGGCCGCCCTGCTCGGCGACGCCGCGGCCGTGAATATCATCGTCGGACGCTGCGATCGGCACGGCAAGGTGCTCTTCGACGACGGAGACGAGGTGGTTGTCGAGAGCCCACCGGGCAACCCCAGCGAGATTGTCGTCGCCGATCCGACCGGCACGTTCTCGAATTTCGACCAGACCCTCCAGCGGATGGCGGCGGCCTACGCCGAGCCGGCCAATCGGCGGAAACATCTCGTCCCCGACCCGGCGGCGTTCGCCGAAGCCTACTTGCAGGCGTTCCAGACGAGCTTCCAGCAGATCCGCGCGCAATACCTCGGCCAGCGGCGAGCCTTCGACACACTGTTCAACTACCGGCGCTGGGACCCGAACGGAAGCTTCGAATACCGCTGGGAGCGAGTCCTCGCACGGCTCGAACGGACCGATCCGGCCGAATTGACGTCCCTGATCCGGCAGCAAATCGCCGTTTGATCGAGGCCAGCGCGCTTTTGCCGGCGACGATTGGGAGTCAAGGCGCAAGGTTCAATTTTCAATGGCCAAGAGAGAACAGCGACCACCGACAACACCCTGGTGCCCAAGCTCCCGTAACACCCTGGTTCCCAACTCTCCGCTTTGGAACCTCCCCATCCCCCTTAATCATTCCAAGTGCCGCCTGGCGGTGGCCGCAAGCGAGCGCTGCCAAACTGGAGCGTGGCAGCGAGGTGCACGCCTTGGACCTTGGAATTTGAGACTTGAAACTTGCTCACTCCCGCGTGAGCTTGTGGAACCGCTCGATCAGGTCGCGCGTGATCGGGCCCGGCAGGCCGTCGCCGATCGGGCGGCTATCGACCTTGACCACGGGAATCACCTCGGCGGCCGTCCCCGTCAGGAAGCACTCGTCGGCGATGTACACGTCGTGGCGCGTCAGCGGAACCTCGCGGACCGGGATGCCCGCCGCCTCCGCCAACTCCAGCACGGCCCCGCGGGTGACCCCTTCAAGAATCCCCGCGTCGACCGGCGGCGTGAGCAGGCGGCCGTCGCGGACCAGGAAGATGTTGTCGCCGGTGCACTCGGTCACCTCGCCCTTGTGATTGAGCATCAGGGCCTCGATGCAGCCGGCCTTCAGACCTTCAATCTTGGCCAGGATGTTGTTCAAGTAGTTGAGCGACTTGATCCGCGGGCTGAGCGCCGCCGGATGGTTGCGGATCGTGCTCACGGTGATGATTTCCAGCCCCTCCTCGTAGAGCTTGTCCGGATAGAGCGAAATCGCGTCGGTGATCACGATCACCATCGGGTCGCTGCAATGGTTCGGATCGAGCCCCAGGCTGCCGGCGCCGCGGGTGACGACCACGCGGATGTAGCCGTCCTCGATCCCGTTCACCTTGAGCGTCTCCTCGATGCTCGCCGCCAACTCCTCCTTGCCGTACGGAATCTCCAGCAGGATCGCCTTGGCCGAGTACCAGAGCCGATCGAGGTGCTCTTTCATCCGGAAGACCCGGCCCCCGTAGCTCCGGATGCCCTCGAAAACGCCGTCGCCGTAGAGCAGACCGTGATCGTAGACGCTCACCGTGGCGTTGGCCTTGTCGAAGAGCTTTCCGTTGATCCAAACCTTGAATGACATGGCAGACTGCAACTTCCCATTCTAGGCCGCCGGGCGAGATACCGCCGCTTGCTACAAGCGGGCGGGGCCGGCTCCCGGCTCCAGTTGACCTTCGACCAGTCGGATCGTCCGATCGGCCTGCTCAGCGATGCTCGGGTCGTGAGTTACCATGACTATAGTGAGCTTCCGCTCGGCATTCAAGCGGTGGAGCAGTTCGAGAATCTCCCTTCCCGACGCAAAATCCAGGTTCCCCGTCGGCTCGTCCGCCAGCAGAATCCGCGGACTGCCGACCAGCGCCCGAGCGATCGCCGCGCGCTGCATCTCGCCGCCCGACAGCTCACGCGGCCGGTGCCGCAGCCGGTGGCCCAGCCCGACCATTTCCAGAAGGCCCGCCGCCGTCTGCCGGAGCTGCCGGCGGCGGCGGACGTACCCCCAGACGTTCTCGCCGATCATCAAGGGCATCAGGACGTTTTCCAGCGTCGTCAGCTCGGGCAGCAGGTGATAGAACTGGAAAATCATCCCCAAGTAGCGGTTTCGCAGGGCGTCGCGTTCCAGCCCCGCCAAGTGATCGACCCGCTGGCCGTCGAAGTAGATTTCGCCCGCGTCCGGCGCGTCGAGCGTGGCCAGCAAGTGCAGCAGCGTGCTCTTGCCCGAACCGCTCTTGCCGACAATTGCCAGCATCTCTCCCTCGCGCACCGAAAGGCTCACCCCCCGAAGTACAGGGATCACGACGGGCCCTTTCTGGTAATTCTTTTTCAAGTCCACCGCGCACAACTGGACGGGCGGATCCCGGCGGAGATGGACTCCGGCGTCTACTCCGGCGTCTTCACGCGGAAACAACCCCCTGGCAGCGGCCGAGCCGTCGCACGCCGGCACGCCCGGGCCGCGCCGCTCCCGGCGGCGCCGGTCTAACCCGCCCTCGCGCTCCGACGCGTCTTCGAGCATCTGCCCGGCCGGCGCCTCAGGGGAGAAGTGCAGGGGAGAATGCATCGGCCGGCCTGCTGAATCCGGCTGAAACGGAGAGAGCCCGTCACTCATAGCGCAAAGCCTCCACCGGGTGCATCCGGGCTGCGCGGATGGCCGGCAAAACGCTTGCCAAGACCGCGATCGCCACGGCGCCGCAGACAATCCAAGTCACGGTAAACGGATCGACAATCGCCGGAATCTTGTAGAAATAATAGATCTCCGGATCGAACACCGGCCGGCCCGTGATCCGCCCGAGCACGTCCGCGATCCAGTTGATCTGCGCCACCAGCCAGAGCCCCAACCCCATCCCCACCCCGGAGCCAAGCAGTCCGAGAGCCAGCCCATACGCCAGGAAAATGCCCATCACCCCCCAACCCGAGGCGCCCAGCGACTTGAGAATCCCGATGTCGCGGGTCTTTTCGACAACGATCATGAAGAAGATCGCCAGGATGCCGAAGCCGGCCACCGCGATGATCAAAAACAGGAGAATGTTGAGAATCGCCGTCTCCATCTGCACGGCCGCCAACAACGCGCTCTGCTTGTCCTGCCAGGTGCTGACCACGTAGAGTTCCGGGTGGAATTCGGCTTGGAGCTTATCGCGGAGCGCGCTGCCGTCGACGCCCGGCTTGAGCTTGATCTGGATCGAGTTGACCATCGCCACCTGGGTGGTCGGATCGATCATGCCCCGCATCTCCTGGAGCTTGCGAATCGGCATGAACATGAAACTCGAATCGTATTCGCTCATCTTGCTCTCGTAGAAATCGACGATCGTGAACAGCCCGCTGGCGGCCTGCGGCGGCATGCCGGCCGTGGGGAAGGTCAGTTTCACGTCGTCGCCGGGCAGGACCATGAACACGTCCTCATACTCCGGCGTGCCGTCCTTCTTTTTCCCGATCTGCTGCGGAAAGCTGCCCAGGGCAATCCCCATCACCAGCCCGGTGTGCTGCTCGTAGCCCGAGTCCGCCGCCTCGCCTTCCTCCGATTTCTTCTGTGAAAAAGGATCGGCAAGGTTCACGCCGGCGAACGGATCGGCGGGCGGAATCGAGGCACCTTCGCCGGCTCCGGCCTTGGGCGCCGAAGCCTGGCCGGGCGGCGCCGTCATCGCGGCGAGGAATCGGCGCGATTCGGCCATCCGGCGGCGATATCCCATCCCGGCGAACGCCATCTGCTTCCGCGGCCGCGAATTCGGGCCCGCCTGGTGATCGTACGTGTCGTAGCCCCGCTCGCGGAGCTCGAAGCTCAATGTTTCCCGGTTCGCCGGGTGCTGGAGATAGTGGCCGAAGTCGCTCACTTTGCCCTGGGTCTCCGGATCGATGCCGATCAACTGGACCGGCTTGGTGATCCACTGGTCGCCGACCTCGAAGTTGAGCATCGCCGGGACGACCACCGTCGGCGTCATCGCGGCGATCTCGTTGCCGGCGATCTGGCTGATCCGGTCCATGTGCCACTGGGCGTCGCGGAACCCGTCGATCGTTCGCGACTCGAAGACGACGTCGGAGAGAATCCCGTGGATCCGGTTCCGCATTTCCGTCGTGAACCCGTGCATCACGCTATTGACCACGATCATCGTGGCCACGCCGAGCGTGACGCTGACAATCGACGCCAGCGCGATGTAGCGGGTCCGCAGGTACCGCCACGAGAGCAGGAGTTTATACATGGTTCTCCACCCGGTTATCCGAAAGTCTCGGGCCGCAAGAGGGGAAACAGGATCACTTCGCGGATCGTTTGCGAACCGGTCAGCAGCATTACGAGCCGGTCGATGCCGATCCCGAGCCCTCCGGCGGGCGGCATGCCGTGCCGCAGCGCGCGGATGAAATCGTGGTCCATTTTCGCCATCGAGTCCTCTTCCGCCTGCCCGGCAAGCTGTCTGCTGAACAGTTCTTCCTGAAGGTCGGGATCGTTCAGTTCGGTGTAGGCGTTGGCCACTTCCATCCCCTGGATGAACAGCTCGAACCGCTCGGCGACCTCGGGTTCGCCGGTCTTCCGCTTCGTCAGCGGGCAGATGCTGGCCGGGTAGTCCGTCACGAACACCGGGCCGGCCAGGCGGTCCTCCACCTTCGCTTCGAAGACCTCGCTCTTGACCACGTCCGGATGCTTGCCCGCCGGCTCCAGCCCGATCTTCTCGGCAAGAGCCGCCACGGCCGCCGCGTCGTTCGGATCGACGCCGCTGTGCTCCGCGAACGCCTCGTCGTAGGTTTTTCGCGCAAACGGCAGGCTGAAATCGATCTCGGCGTCGCCCCAGGCGAGCCGCGCCTGCTGCCCGGTGGCGCGGATCGCGTCGGCGATGATCTTCTCGGTCAAGTCCATCATCGTGCGATAGTCGCCATAAGCCTGGTAGACCTCGAGCATCGTGAACTCGGGGTTGTGCCGCGGGCTGATCCCCTCGTTGCGATACACGCGGCCGAGCTCATAAACCCGTTCGATGCCGCCCACGAGCAGCCGCTTCAGGTGCAGTTCCAGCGCGATCCGGAGGTAGAGCGTGATGTCCAGCGCGTTGTGGTGCGTGGTGAAGGGCCGCGCGGCCGCGCCGCCGGCGATCGCGTGCAACGTCGGGCCCTCGACCTCGACGAACCCTTCCGCGGCAAGCGTGCCGCGAATCGACTGCACGATCCTCGTCCGCCGCATGAACCTTTCCAGCACGCCCTCGCTGTGGATCAGGTCGAGATACCGCATCCGCTGCCGCAGTTCAGGATCGGCCAGCCCGTGGTGCTTGGCCGGCGGGGTCGCCAGCGCCTTGGAAAGGAAATGCAGATTCTCGGCAAAGATCGTCAATTCGCCGGTCTTGGTCCGCTTCAGTTCGCCGTCGACACCGATGATGTCGCCCAGATCGAAACACTGGGCCAGTTCCCAGTTCGCCGGTCCGACCTGGTTCTGGCCGATGAACAGTTGAATCTGCCCCGTCCAGTCGCGGACGTCGATAAAGATCAGCTTGCCCTTCTTCCGCTGGAGGACGATCCGGCCGGCCACGCGGACCTTGGGGCCCGACTGTTCGGGCGGCTTGCCGGTCTCGCACTCGCCGACCGGCTCGACGGTGATCTCGTTTTCCCTCGCCCGAACTTGCCCAATCGGAGCATGGCCGTCGAAACGGCCCCCCCAAGGGTCGAGGCCCAACTGCTGAATCTTGCGGAGTTTCTCCCGGCGGGCGGCCTCGAGCGCCGCACCCCCGGTCGGGTCTTCCTTTGCCATCTGCATCTCGTCTGCGTTTCTCAAAGAGGCTCGACAACCGCGCCGTTTGCCCACCCAGGGACGCGCGGATCGGACCAATCGGCCCCGCCGCGGCACTTCCGCCTTCGGCCGCGGCGCCCTGAAGAAGCGCGACATTGTA
>JAMOAF010000850.1 GCA_023621895.1 Planctomycetota bacterium | reverse complement strand
GCGGCCAATCGGCTAAATGAGCTTGCGTGATTTTAGGGAGGATTTCACGAGAGCGTGATAGCGGCGTGGGCTTGCCCCGCGGCGCGCCTGCGCTGCGGCACAACCTGTACGTAACGAAGCGCGGGGCAAGCCCACGCGGCTATCACGCTCTCGTGAATTCCTCCCTAAAATCACGCAAGCTCATTTAGCCGATTGGCCGCGTCAGCCGGTCGGGCTTCGGATCAGGCGATCGGCCGTTAGACCGCTTTGTGTTGGCTCGCACCACCCTACCGGGCGTGGATGATCTGGCCGCCGGCCAGAACGCAATCGACAAGCCGATCGACCCGCGCGCGGCGGATGGCGCCGCGGTCGATCTCGTCGAAAACCTGGGAGCGCGTGCGATCGCGGACCTCTTCGGGCGAGAGGGGCTCGTCGTCCGGAAGGTATCCGGCGCTGGCCAGGTAGTCGGCCAATGCGTCGCGCTTATCCGAGCGGAAACCGCGGACTTCTCCACGATCCAGGGCCTCGATCAGCCGGCGGGCGTCGCCACGGAGATTCCGAGCCAACTCATCGAGGCGGTCAAGGAAGGTGTCGCTGACCGCGCCGGACGCGGCCAGAGCCGCGCGATCGACCGGCTCGCCCCTGCCAACCCGCCAGGCCTTCGCGGCCGTTTCCACCGCCCGCACGGCGGCTTCGGCCTGGCGGTAGACGGGCGAGCCGCGGCGGACGGCCTCAAGCCGCCCGTAATTGGCCAGCGTCTGCAACTGGCCCCAGCGGTCGACGCCGGCTTCGAGCAGGCGGTAAAGCAGATCGACGTCTTCGATCAGGTACCAGACGTGCAGATTGCCCGTCTCGTCGAGCGGGTCGATCGGCGGGGCTTTCAGCAGCCGGCCATACTCCTGCCAATCGAGCCCGGCGGGCGGGGGAACCGGCGCCGGTTCGGGGCCGTGGATCTCGAACCGGGGCGCGCGTTCCGCCTCGCTCAGGCGGCGGACCTCGGCCAGGTCGATGAGCTTGTTCGGCACCTGGTCACACCGCTCGAGCAGATGCCGCCACTTGCCCACCTCGTCGTGCTGGGCGGTGAAGTAAAACACCTGGCGGCCATCGCGGCAGATTTCGATCAACGCGTCGATGATCTCGCGGGCGCGGCGCTCGTCGCTGTTGCCAAGCGTCTCGTCGAGCACGAGCGGCACCTTGACTCGCTGCTCCTGCATTTCCACGAAGGCGACGCGAACCGCCAGGAGAAGCTGCAACCGGGTGCCGCTGGACAGCTCGTCGAGCGCCAGCCCTTCGCGCCGCGTCGTGTCGAAGGCGCGGAATTCGGGCGGATCGCCCTGGTGGACATGCAGTTCGTAGCGCCCGTGGGTGATCCGAGCGAACAGGTCCCGGGCTCTGCGCAAGATGCCGGGCAGGTCCTGCTGCTGGTGCTCCATCACGTAGTCGGCGAGGACGGAACCGACCAGCGCGTCGTGATCCAGGCCGCGCTGGGCGCGGAGCGCGTCGGCGGCCTCCTCCACCTCGGCCAGCCGGGCTTCGATGTCGGTGCTGCGGCGCGCCGAGTCGATCGCCTCCTCGATCGCGCCGATGTCCTGGTTGATCCGCTCGAGCCGCGCGGCCGCGGCGCTCGACTGCTCGCGCCGGGCCGCGAGCTGCTCCGGTCCGAGCGCGACAAGGTCGGGGCGCGTCGCCAAGGCCGATTCGAGCAGCTCCTTGTTGTGTTCGGCCATGCGGAGTTCGACGGCCACCGCGTCGTAGGCGTCGCGCTGCCGGGCCCACTCGCGCAACAGCGGCTCCTCGTCGCGCGCAAGGCCGGCGCGGCGGAACAATTCACTTTGTTCCGCCTTGAGGTCCTCGATTTCGCGGCCGATCAGGTCCAGGTTGGCGGCGGCGTCGATCGCCGCGGCAGCGGCGGCGGCATACTTCACTCCCCGGGCGTCGAGCTGTTCGACCAGCGCGTGGGCCTGGTCGGGATCGCCGGCCTCGCGGAGCCCGTAAGGCGCCAGGGCTTCGTTGATCTCCGCCAGGAGCTGGTCGGATTGCCGCCGCGCGGCGTCGACCGCGCGGAGGGCTTCGTCGCGGCGCCGCTGGGCGTCCTGGTAACGCTGGATGTTGCCGGCCGTAAGCACGAGCGAGGCCTCGTCGGCGTCGGCGTCGAGCCCGATCCGCTCGATCCAGCGCGACCGCTCTTCCTCGAAGGCGTCGTCGGCGTCGAGCAGTTGTCCGAGCCGGTCGGCCAGCCCCGCCCAACGGTTGGCCTTTTCACGCTGGAGCGTCGCCTCGTCGAAGCTTTTTTGGAGATCGCGGGCACGGGCGCGGACGGCCGCCGGCGCCCACTCGTCGGGCGGCGGAAGCGGGAAGCTTTCGTAGTCGTGCTCGATCTCCGCCCGGCGGTCGAGCACTTCCGGCGAGTGCGGCCGGAATGCCCAGGCGATCATCGCCGCGGCGGCCACCAGGAGGAGCAGCCAGGAGGGGTGCGCGACGATCGTCATTGCCAACCCGAGCACGATCAGGGCGACGCCGGCGATTGTGAAGTGGAGCGAGTAGCGGCTGTCGCTGCCGGTGCCCACCTGGCTGACGCCGAGCCAGCGATTCAGCAGGATGACCGCTTCGTGGAGCAGGTCGGGATCGCCGGCCGGCTGGCCGGCGGGCGCTTCGAGCCAAGCGCGGAGGCTTTCGGCGGCCTGGCGATCCGCGCGGTGTCTCTCCATCCGCCGGGCGAAGGCGAAGTATTCCTGGACGGTGGCCGGCTCGAGCCGGGCGGCACGCTCGGCGTCGACCGCCGGCCCGAGGTTCGCCCGAGCCTGGTCCAAGTCGGCCTCCGCCTGGCCGACGGCTTCGTGTTTGTGCTGGATGTCGCCCGACAGGCTCATCAGCCGGCGGCACTTGAGGTTCAGGGCGGTGATCAGCCCGTCGGGCAGGCCCTGACCGGGCAGCCCGGCCTGGTCCAGGTCCGCGGCGGCCTTCTCGCGCCGGGTTTCCTCCTTGCGGCGGCGGACGGCGGCCGCCTCGATCGCCTTGTTCACCTGGTCGAGCCGCCGCACGTCGTGGGCGGTGACTCGGGCGACTCCGGCGGGGAAGATTCGCAGCCGATTGCGGATTTCAGCTACACTTTCGGCGGCGGCGTGCAGTTGGGCGGCCTTTTCGAGCAAGGCAAGCTCGGCCTGGGCCTCTTCCGCCTGGGCCTTTTCCCGCCGCAGCCGGTTGAGTTGCGTTTGCCGCTCGAGCAGCTCATCCTGCCGGCGAAGGGCGGCCTGGTGCCGCCGCTCGGCCTGCTGGAGGGCCGCGGTCAGCTTGCCGCGGCGCGTGGGCTGGCGGCGGAAGTCGAGCTGCCGGCGGGCGGCGCCGACGTCGTAGCCGCCCGAGAGTTCCTTGACGATCTGGCTGGCCAGATCGCGGTCGTGCTCCGTGCGGATCAGGTCCTGGAGGGCCAGCACGTGGCGGTCGCCGATTTCCGGCGGCGCGAGCCGGGGATAGTCGATCGAGGCGCCATCGGCCCGGCGCGTGGCCCGCAGCCGCCCGAGGTCGTAGTCCAACTCCAACCCCGCGCCGTCCAGCTCGAAGGAGGCCCGCAGCGAGACGTCGCCGCCGCCGGGATCGGTCGGGCGGAGGAGCCGGTGGATCGCGCGGCAGAGCGTGGTCTTGCCCGACGCATTCGGCCCATAGATCACGTTGATCCCCGCGCAGAGGTCGGGCAGCGCCAGCTCGCCGCGCTGGAAGCCGGGCATGCGGCGTATCTCGATCGATCGGAACGATGCACTGGCCTGGTTCATGCGCGCTCCGGTGTCAAAAGCGCGTCGAGCAGCAGCCGCGCCTGGCGAATCAGCGTCCGCCGTGCGTCTTCCGCATCCGGCGGCGGGTCGCCGCGCAGGGCGGCGTAGGCGGGCGCGTTGTGGACTTCCGCCATCTGTGCTTGAGCCGCGCGCACGAGCCGCGAGGCCTCCTCGGCCGGCTCGCCGGCCTGAAGCGCCAGCAGGGTGCGAGCCAGGACGCCCGTCGGATCGTGCTTTTCCGACAGCTCCGCAAGGTCCACCACCGGGAGCGTCTCGTTGACGATCTTGTCGATCCGCACGGTTACGCCCTGGATACGGCGTTCGAACTGCTCGATCAAAGGTCGCGTGATTACGTCGAGGCTGCCCGAAAGCGGGGTCCGGCCGCAGAGAACCAGCCGCAGCGAAACCTGCTCGAGCTGCTGGTCGTGGTCGCCCGCCAGGTGGGCGATCGAGTCGCCCACGGCGGCCAGCAGTCCGGCGTCGAAGCGATCGCGATCCTCCACGCCGGTCATGTCGATCTCGATCGTCTCGTAGCGGACGCGCGAGATGGCCAACTGTCGGGCGCCGATCCGGCGCGGGCCATGAATCTCGACAATCCAGGGGCCATGGGGCCCTTCCTCGCCGGGGTCCATCGCCTGGGGCGAACCGGTATAAAGCAGGGCCGGTCCGTCGCTGGGCGGTTCCCAGCAGGGCCGGTGCGCGTGGCCGAGAATCCAGACGGACACCGGCCGGTTCCGCAACTCCGCCCGGCTCACCGGAGCGTAGTCGCTGATCCGCGCGTCGAGGTCCGCATGAAGCAGGCCGAGCGCCGGCAGGCGATCGTCGGCGGCAAACGGATACTCGCCGATCGGGCTGGAGGTCACGGTGCTGGCCGGGAACGACCAGCCGTGAATCCGCAGCAGCGGCTGCCCCCCGCGCCCGACGATTGCCTCCTCCCAGCGGCCGCCGCGGCCGAGGAGATGGAGATGCTCGCTGCCGACGGCATCAACGATTCTCGGCAGGACGTCGAAATCGTGGTTGCCGGCAACCGCATAGGTCGGAATCCGCGCCTCGGCCAGCCGCAGCAGGCCGTCTTCGAACGGGCCGGTGGCCTCGAAGAAGCGGTTCTCGTGATCGACCAGGTCGCCGGCCAAGACAACCAGGTCAACCTCGAGCTCGATCGCCCGCTCGACGACCGAATACCACATCCGCGCGCAGGAGTAGCGGGCGGCTGATTCGGCGCTGCCCAGCCGGCTCGGGCGGCGACCGATGTGCACGTCGGCGGTGGCGAGAATGCGGACCTTCATGGTCAAAACAGTTCCATCGAGGCGAATGCGCGGGGGCTCGCAGGGCTCCGACCACATTCTAATGGATTACCGGGCGGACGCCAAACGCGCCGCCATTCCGTGGTCCACCGCGAGCCATCCCTATCGAGCCCGGAAGCGCCAATCCGCCGGCCATCCGGCAAGAAGCTGCAATCACCGCGACGTTTGCCGCTGGGCAACCGTCTGGCGAGCGACTTGCAGGGCGGCTTCCAGAAACGCGTCCGCGGCCGGCGACGGCATGGCGATCTGGCCGTCGGTGGGGCGCGCCACCTGGTGCACGGAGATGTCCGGCGAGACGCCGATTTCGCTGTAGGGTTTTCCCGAGGGCGAATAGAAGCGGGCGGTGGTCAGACGCACGCCGGCGCTGGTCGAATCGAGCGGGAAAATGCCCTGCACGGACCCTTTCCCATAGCTCCGCTCGCCGACGACCGTTCCCCGCCGATGGTCGCGGATCGCGCCGGCGAAAATCTCGGCCGCGCTGGCGCTGTTGCCATCGATCAAAACAACCAGGGGAACCGCCCAGGTCCCCACCGCGTGTGCGGTGTAAACCAGGTCTTCCCGAGGGCTGCGGCCGCGGGTGGTGACGATCGTTCCGTTTTCAACGAATTTGTCGACGACCTCGACGGCCGTCACCAGCAGTCCGCCGGGATTTCCCCGCAGGTCCATCACCAGGCTGCGCATGCCTTGCCGGTGGAGGTTCCAGAGCGCGGCGTCGATGTCCCTGGCGGTGGTTTTCTGGAAGCAGGTGAGCTTGAGGTATCCGATTCCATAGGCCGGGTCGATGATTTGCGCATCGTCGATGCTGGGGACTTCCACGCGGTCGCGCCGCACGGACACGCTCCGCGTCTGGTCGCCGGAGAGGACCGCGAGCCGGGCAATGCTTCCGGCCGCGCCTTGCAGCAGCGAAGCCGCCTTGTCCGTGGGCAGGTCCTTGACCGGTTGCTCATCGATGGAAACGATCCGGTCGCCGCCGCTCAAGCCGGCGCGTTCCGCCGGACTGCCGGGGATCACGCGGACGATCAGCAGCGTCCCGGCGGACGCCTTGATTTCGATGCCCAGACCGACGAAGTTCCCCTCGATCTGCGCGTAGACGTCGTTGAGCTGGTCGGGCGTCAAATAGGTCGAATAGGCGTCGAGCGCGCCCGCCGCGCCGCACGTGTACTCCATGGCGATCGCGCCCGGCTCGGCCCCGAGGCGCTGCTGCGCCAACAGGGCGATCCGCCGGACTTCCTCCATCGCCGCGGCGCGCGACAGAATGATCCCCTCGGCCATCCTCCGCCGCAACTCGTAGCGGAACTGGTCGATCCGGAGGTCGTCGGCGGCGGGCAGATTCCGCTGGCGGAAGGCCGGTTCGTTCAATGCGACTTCCAGGTCGTTCGTGCCGTAGACGATCAGCGTCTTCCAGTTCGGCGACTCGACATAGTGCGTCTGGATCTTCGCGAGAACCTCGCCGTAGAGGCCGATCGCCTCCTCGAAGGAAGTCCGATCGAGCAGTTCGCCGTAGCTGCGGTCGACGTAGCGGCGGACGACATCATAATGAAGCCGCGAGTAGTCAAGCCGGCGGCGGAGGCTTTCGTCCGCCGGGTGCTTTCGCAGCGAGTCTTCGTAATGCGCCAGCGCCTCGCCCCAACGCCGCTCGCGCTCCAGTTCGCGCCCCAATCGCAACAGCTCGCCGATCTCCGCCGACGCCTCGTTGATTTCGATCGTCGTCTGGGGCAGCGCAACGGGGGCCGCAACGAAGCCCGCCAGGGCCACGCACAGCCAAAGCAGGGCGCTCGGCAGAAGCTTTCCTCGCATCGTCCTTTTCATTACGAATTGCAGCTTCAAGGGGCTCCGGGCCGAGATCGCTTTGCGCCGGTCGAAAATGCGGTGTTTCGATCAGGGATTCAACGGGCGCGTCTGCCTCGGCCGCTATCGGTGTGGTTGCAGTGCTGGATGCCTGACAAGAGCGGCCGGCAAAGTCGAAAAAGCTCCGCGGCCAACGAGAATATATGTCACGTTTTGGAGGTGGTCAAACCGCCGGGGAATTTTGTTGCCGCTCCATGCGGAATAATCCATAATGCCCAACCCCTCCAAGACCCAATACAACGGCTGCAACCAGTGGAACAAAAAAGCGCGTTGCAGAGATCGCATGGGAAGATTTGCAGGTGGGGCTTGTAGCGGGGATGCCGCAAGGCCTCGCTCGGCAATGCGGTTCTGGTTATAATGGCGCCTTGTCTATCATGGCGCGCTGGCTGGCGCCGGCTGGAGTCTCTCACACGGCGGGGCAGGACCGAAGGGGATCACCCCGGCTTTCACGGCGAACGGGTTGCTCCCGCCGGTTGGCAGCGGTCCCCCGCCGCGAAAACCGAAGGCCGCGCGCCGCGAACGGTTGCCGCCCGTCCCCGCCGCGCAGGAGCGCTGGTTTTGACCTGGATCAATCTCTTCGGCGTCTCGCTCGGCCTGGCGATGGACGCCTTTGCCGTCTCGATCGCGGTCGGGCTGACGCTCGCGGCGGTCACTCCCCGCCACACGTTTCGCATCGCCTTTCACTTTGGGCTCTTCCAGTTCATGATGCCGGTGCTGGGGTGGCTGGCTGGGCGGCATGCGGCGGCCCATATCGCCGGGTGGGACCATTGGCTGGCGTTCGGCCTGCTCGGCCTGGTGGGTGGCAAAATGCTCTGGGAATCAGCCGAGGAAAAGAACTTCGATTCCCGCGAGGACCCGACGCGCGGATTCAGCCTGGTGATCCTCTCGGTGGCCACGAGCCTCGACGCCCTGGCGATCGGCTTGAGCATGGCGCTGATCGGCGTCTCCGTCTGGGTTCCAAGCGTCGTGATTGGCCTGGTCGCTTGCGGCCTGAGCGCGGTGGGCATCGCCTCCGGCGGTCGAATCGGGCCGCGTTGGGGCCCCTGGGCGGAACGCGCCGGCGGCTGCATTCTCCTCGTGATTGGTGCCGCGTGCGCCTTGCCCCGCGCTTCGTTACGTACGGGTTGTGCCGCAGCGCGGGCGCGCCGCGGGGCAAGCCCACGCGGCTATCACGCTCTCATGAATTCCTCCCGGAATCACGCAAGCTCATTTAGCCGCCTGAGCCTTGCTTCCGCGCGGGAGCTTGACGCCGCGCGCCGCCTAAGATCGACTACGTTGTCTTGCCCTTCGCGGTTCTCGCCGGATCGATCAGGTTCTCGTGCAGCAGCGGACGCGGCCGGTTCCAGACCGCGGCGCTCGAGGCGATCGGGATCGCCGATGCCTTGTTCCAACAGGGGACAATCCGCCGCGAGAGGCGGAACCGTCGCCGCGAGGCGATTCGGCCGCGCGTATTTGCGCGGCGAGGCGAGCACCGTTCACAGCGGATTTTTTGTCGGGCCCAAGCCCGGGACGGCAGAGCGGGGCTTCTCGCGATATTCTCGCGGCGTGATCCCGGCTAGTCGTAGAAACACGGCGTGCATCTGCTTGGCGCTGCCGAAGCCGCTGCTCGCGGCGACATCGCACAGGCGCGCACCGGCGCTGCCGCGAAGCTGCTGCTGGGCGCGCTCCAACCGTGTCCGGCAGAGATACTCGTAGGGGGACATGCCCAGGACTTCCCGGAATTCGCATTCCAGGTGGCGCCGCGAGACGCCCGCGTGCCGCACGACCTCGGGGATGCCGATATCCTGGTGAAAACAAGTCTGGATGAACCGGATGGCGGCGGCCAGGGGCTCATCCGGGAGACCGCATGTATCCGTCGAACGCCGCGGGACGACCCCGTCGGGAGGGACCAGTATCTCGCGCGTCTCGAGCCGCCGGCCTCTCAGGAGACGATCGAGCATGGCTGCGGCCTGTTGTCCGACCTGTTCGCTATTGCAGGAGACGGTGCTTAACGGGGGATCGCAGTGCTCGCAAATCGTCACGTCGTTGTTGACACCGAGGATGCCCACGTCGTGCGGCACGCGGAGATGACATAAATGGCAAACTTCCAGGGCGATCCGCGCGCGAGCGTCGGACGCCGCCAGCAGTCCAAGGGGTTTTTCGAGCGATTTCAACCACCTGGCGAGGTCCTCTTGCTCCTCCATCCAATCGGCATGTGACGAGCCAAACCGCGGGCGTGCATTGTGCTGCGCGCAGCCGCTGCCCTGCTCTTCCAACCGCGAGATGAAAGCCGTTTCTCGCTCTTGGGCATACCGGGTCTGGTGCAAACCGTAGTAGGCGAACCGGCGGAAGCCGCAGGCGAGCAGGTGGTCGGCCGCCATTCTGCCGATCGCGCCGTTGTCAACGGTCACGCTGGGAACGCCCGTCGTAATCAGCGCATCGGAGATGCTCACCACGGGGAAGGATGCCCGGGCGATCTGTCTCAATTCGGCGAGCGTGTTGACCATGACCACGGCCCCGCCGCCATTCCAGCCCCTTAATTCCTGTACGGACAGGGCCCACGATTCAGGCGACGTAAGAAACGACCAGCGTAAGCGCCGCTGCCGAGCATAGCTGACAATGCCGTGGAACACGGCTTCCAGGTGCGGCGCCCCCAAGGGGAAT
>JAMOAF010000914.1 GCA_023621895.1 Planctomycetota bacterium | reverse complement strand
TTTCCAGCGATCCGATCGCATGCCATCCCGTTGGTGCCAGACATGAAAGAGTCGTTTGATCGTCTCCAGCAGTCGCTCGCCATAGCCGCGTGTAGCGCGATCACGCAGCGTTGTATGGAAGACGGCGATCGGCCGATCACTTTTCTTCTTCGCCAAGCCCGAGCTGCCGCGTTGGCGATGGGGTCCCCAGATCCTCGCGGAGCTGTTCCAAATCCGGGGAATCCTGTATGTCCTCATGGGCTACCCGGCACTCGCCAGCGGGTACAGGCGACGTGCGTGACTTGTTCGTTGTCAGTGAAATAGTAGACGGTGAGGATCGTGCCGTCGTCAAGTTGCATGCTACGCGGGTAGCCCAAATCGTAACCGGCGCCGTCGTTGCGCAGCACAACCACTTGGTCCGTGTCCCAGGTGAGCCCTTCGTCGTTCGAGATGACGGCGCGGATCCCGAACGGCGGGTGGCGGTATCCGTAGGTGAGGACCAGCCGGCCGTCCGCCAGCGCGACGAGGCCGCTGGGCGGATGCCCCCGGACTCCGGTTTTCTGCGCACTCCACGTCCGGCCACCGTCTCGCGACACGGCCTGCCACAAGCGGTCATCGCCACCTTCGACACGCGTCAACATCCAGATCGCGCCGCCGGACGTCTCGTGGACGAGCGTTTCCTCGGTGAACCGCAGTTTCTCCTCTGGGTCTCCCATGACGCGCACCGTCTCGGCTGTCCGTCCGTCGCGTGTGAATGCCGCGAAGACATCTCCCGAATCGCCAGGCCCCGACACGACCATAAAGGCCCGTAGGAGTCGGCCGTCGCGCAACGGGGTGTAGGACCAGGGTGAGGAGCACGATACGTAGGTGTCCAATTCGGGAATATCCGTCTTCTCCCACGTCTTTCCCTCGTCCTCAGAACGCTGGACCCAGCCTCCGCTGTTGACGGCGAACCAGCCGGGCTTGTAGGTCCCCGGCGTCGAGATGGCGTACTTGTCCTCGAACTCGCCGCGGCGCTGCGGCGGATACCAGCGGCGCCAGTTCTGTCCGATGCGGATCCGGCTGCCGTCCTTCGCGGTTGCGATTTCTTCCGGCCGCGGTCCGACGAGTCCCGCAGGGATGCTGCCGACCTCTTGCCAGGTACGGCCGCCGTCCCGGCTCGTCATCCGCCCCGGAGTACTGTCCAGTGTCTCGAAATGCGTCCGCATCTTGTTTTTCGAAAACAGCACATAAATCTGGCCCGCTGGCGGGTCCCAGCACAACGTGGGAAACGGCGCGTAGACGCCTTCCTGGCGGTAGATGACAATGTGCTCGGCTCCGGCAACGACGGGCGCTTTGCGCCGAGCCGCTTCCATGCCGTCCGTCCAAGCCACCGACTGCCACAGCGATTCGCCCTGACTGGCACTCGCGCCGGCCCCGAAGCTAAAGTGGTTCCGCCCGTTGTGTGCTGGGTAGGTGAAAACGCCTGGGCCTGCAATGACCTGCCGGCCGTCTACGCTGACGAACGCGTCGGTGCCGCGGATCTCCACTTGGTATTCGTGAAATGCATCGGTCGTGTCCATCGCGTGTTGGAGTCCCGCCCGGTGCAGTTCGATGCGGTCCTCGTACAACGTGAGCAGATCCTCGTGGACGCCGTCGCTGAAACCGAGCATCACTCCCGCCAGGCCTGTGCAGCGGACGACCTTGACCGCAGCGCGGCACGCGGCGCCAGCTTCCGGGTCGGCGCACCAGGATCGCGCGACGGCCAGCATGTCACCGCTGTCTGAGCCGTTATCGGCCAGGCGGAACACGCCGTCCACTATCTCGGCCCTGAGCGGCTTGTCCGGGCTTGCCTGAGCCGGGAGACGGGCGCCCGGCACGGTGTAGTCCTCCCGCGCCCACTCGGCAGCCTGCCCGCCTGCCAGAGAGGCCATCCCCCATACGTTCGCCGCCATGATCACCAGACTGGTCAACGCGTCCTTCATGGAGTCTCCTTTCGCAGATTGTCCTTAGGCCTCATTCGGCGACGTTGTCGCGAGCGGCCTGCCCTCTGTTTCTCGATGTCACCGCTTCCAGTTTGCGGAGCCTGCGGGAGATCCAGTCCATCCCTCAGGTCTTTCTTTAAGACAGGATAGGAATAAAGGCGGCAGAACGCCACTGGTTCAGCCGGGTGCGGAGTTCATCGCCCCGGGTAACGAGCGGAGGGAAGACCGCGTCCCGGTCGCTCCGTCACAAGGCGGCCCGCCCTGCCTGTAGGAGTCGCAGCGGCTCGGCGCGGCCGGTCGACACCGCCGGCCACAGGGCGGCGGCCAGGCATAACGCCAGGATCGGCCGATCACTTTTCTTCTTCGCCAAGCCCGAGTTCCTCTCGCAACGACTCCAGGGACCTTGGCCTCAGCTTCCGCGACTTGGCGCGGTTCAAAGCCCTCAGCAACTGCTCGGCGTTCTTCGGCGACCGGAGGAGATGAGCGGTTTCCATCAAGCCGGCTATGGGCTGTCCGTCCTATTCCCTTCCCGCTGTGTTCTCTTGTCCGGGCGCAACGAAAGAGCCGGACAGCCCGTGCGCCAATTGCTACGCTTGCCAGGGTCTCTATCTGTACGATTCCACAGCGAGCGCTCAGCATATCCGGCTTGGTTGGACACTGGATGCGACCGAGACGCCGGAAGGATGTGACGTAGCCGTTCACGGTTTTCGGGGTCCAGCTCAGATCAGGTAGTCCCTGATTCCGTCCTCCGACATCAAACCATCTAACGACTTTTTCCGAGACGCAATCGGCTTGATTGCGTTCTCCGCAATGTTGTTGTTCCACGGCGCCCCGTCATGGGCTAGGAAAGTGAAGAGACGGTCACCGTATTTTTCGATCCTGTTCTGGTATGGCAGGGCAGCCTGCGAGCCAAACCGCTGTTGTGCCACCCACTGACGGTAACGGTCTGCATCTTTAACAAACGGACTGCTTTGTGGCTGTCTCGCCTGGATATGCAGCCCGTGCAGCTACCCATTCGCCGTCCATTGCTGGGTGACGATCAACTCCGGCCGGGTGGCCGCTGCCGACGTCGTTGTCAGGATCGATAGGGTTATGGCAAGGGCCAATCGCATCGGGAACCTCCTTGTACACAGTGTGCTACCAATGGTCACAACCACACAACCACAGCGGCCGCTCCCAAGCGGCCCTCACTTCCGCAGCACCAACACTTCCGCCTCGCCCGGCTCCAGCGTCAATTCCACCGCCGATCCGGCTTCTACCTTCCGGCCGCCATAGAACTCCTGTCCTGCTCCCCACTCCGGCCGCAGCGGCACCTTCACATTTCGCGGCTCGTTGGCCGGGTTCATTGCACATACGAGCGTCGTACCGCCGTGCTGCAGCGACTGAACCTGGGCGTCGCTGAAAGGATCGAGCGCCAGACGTCGCCCTTTGAGGAAGACTTCCTCGTAGGCTGCGACCAGACGAGTTGTCTCGCCCACCGCCAGCCAGCTACGCCCGTCCATCTCCTTGCGTTCGTACACAAGGACGCCGCCGGTGCTGTCGAGCACCGAGCGCAGCAGCCAAGCCTTGGTCAGCGGGTTGACTGGCGTGAGAATGCCCCGCTCGTAGGGCGTCAGCAGGGCTCCGCAGATCAGCGGGATGCCCTGCAGGGCGGCGATGGTTTCGCGTATCGCTTCGGCGGGGCGGCCGTAGCCGCAGCCCGCCCGGTCACAGCCTTGCTCTTGGCCCACATAGCGCCAGTCCACGCCGTAACGCTCGGCGTTGTCCGGTGTGGCGTAGCCGCTATAGACGCTGAACCGCGCCGCGGGCGACAACTCACGAATCGTGCGGCGGAACATCCCGAACATCCTGGCCACGCGGCGGGCCATGAAGTCGACCCAGGCGTCGCGGTGCCGCTTGGCGATGATCTTGCCACCCAGATTCTCCGCCGGCGGCAGCTTTGCGTATTGCCGAAATGCCTCCAGACATCGCGGGCAAAGGCAGGCGTGGGGGTTGCCCTCGAAGGGTCCGTATTCGTAGTCGTAGTCCACGGTCTGGGGCCTGACCGCTTCCATCTTCTCGCGAAGACATTCGCGCACTGCACTCCAGCCCTCTCCCAATAGGGCCGTCATGCAAAGGTACTGGTCGCTGGGCTTGCCGTCAGCGGCAACCAGGCGCTGGTCGGGATGATCTTTGAGATAGGGCGCCAGGTTCAGGGCCCAGGGCTGGAAGCTGATTCCGAGTGTGTGGTTCAGTCCAAAACGCGGGGCATGATCGGAGGTCCAGCGGTCGCCGGAGACGATGTCGTTGAAGCCGGCGGCCTGGGCGCATGCAAGAACCTGCTCCCGCATGCCGGGGTCGTCCATGTTCGACAGCCATCCACCCCACAATTGCCAAACGAGGTTCTTGCACCGCTGGCCTTTGACCGCAGGCAGAACCCTGACTTTGATCGTCTGCGGGGCCTCGATAACACTGCCGTCGTTGGCTTGCGACCAATACGAGAATTCCGGCGGCGGGCGGGACGACGCTTCTGCCCCGGGCGGCGATTCCGGAGCTCGCACGAAGGCTTCGAACTCGGACATGATGTAGTGCCGACCCGGTACCAGCGGCTGATCGGCAGCGATCTTCACCACGCGCATCTTCCGGCCCTGTACGGATTGTTCACCGGCCTGGGTGGTGGTCCATTTCGGGATGCCGGGATTGTTGCCATAGAACCCGGTCGAGCCCAACACCTCGAAGTCCGGCGGCACGGCGATGAAGGTCTGCCAGCCGTGGAGCTTGCGCCCCTTCAGACCCTCGGTGCGGAAGGTCATGTGCTGAGTCACGCCCCGGGCCAGGGTGTAGGCCGGCTCGGGGGTCGGCCACACTCGGGTGTGCTCGACGAGCAGCGTGCGGCGCAGGACGACGGGCTGGTCCGCCTGGCCGACCATCGGCCCGAGCATCGTGTGATCCCCGAGCTTCGGCGCCAGCGGCCACTCGCCGTCATCGAGGCTCGGATTTGCCGGGTTCGCCACCTCCGCCGGCGCCATCCGCCAACTGGCCGCATCGAAGGTGAATTTGTCCAGCTTGCCCTGGAGGGCTGCGGTTCCCTTGGTCAGCCGCAGTGCCAGGACGTTCATGCCCTTTTCCAGCGGCACGGGAATGCGCTGTGCCGGAGCCTGCGCGCTTCCGGCGATTCTCTGCCCATTGAGCAACAGTTCCCAAGGTCCGGGAGTGGCCAGGGTCAGTTCCGCGGATGAAGACTTCACGGCCTGCGGCAGGAGCGGTGTGAGGGCCAGGGGCTGCAGCGAGGCGGCGTCGAGCACGCCATAGGCGAGCGTCAGGTCCGGCTCGTCCGGCACGTTGAACGAGTACCCGTACCGATGTTGCACACGGGACGTGGAGCGGATCTCCGTGAATACGCGCGGCGGCAGGCCCTCGACGGAAGTGCTGACCGGGGGAATGGTATTCCCCTGCGACTTGAGTGTCGCCGGCGGGCTCAGGCGGATTTCCGGGACGCGGTCCACGAACACAAGCGCGCCGGGAGCCACAGGATCGTGGAAGCCGCGGGCCGACAGGTTCCACGAGGTGGTCTCCTTGCGGCCCTTGGCAATGCGTCCAAAGCACGCGTTCCAGGTGTCGCCGGCCTCCGGCCTGCCGCCGAGGTCCGCCCACGGGATCGAGATGTCCGCCAGCCAGCGCCGCTCTTCGATTTGCCCGCGAGCTGTGGCATGCGAGTTCCAGCTCACGTCGCGCGAACCCCAGAGGTCCGGCTGTACGCAGATCGCATCGGCAATCGTCCCGAGCGCGTTGACTGTGAAGTCGTAGGTCTTGTTCGATCCGCGTGGCTGTAACAGGATAACAACGCTGTCATCCTCGTGGACCTCGCCATCCCGGCGGCTGATCTTCGCCAGGAATTCGTGGCGGCGCTGTTGGGCGGTGTCCAACAGCGGTTCGTCGCACTCGAAGTGCAGATACAAGTTGGCGTCGTCGTATGCTGCCTGCACGGTCGTCTGTGCCGTAGCCGGGAGCGTCGAGCCCACGCCGACAAAGCCGCGGATCGCGATGCCGGAGCCGGCAGTCCCTCGGCCCACGGCGGCGAGGGGCCGGCGGCCGCGCAACTCGGGCGAAGCGGACAACTGCTCGGCGTTCAGGTCGCCCTGCGTGGCGATGACCACGCTGTCCAGGGCGAGCCAGCCTTTAGCCCCCGCGTTGCGCATCGAGCAGATGCCGAAGCGATCCCCCAACTCGCCCGCCAATGCCGGTTTGAACTGCAGCCATTCCCACTCGTTCGTCCGCGTCGGCTTGACCGCCTGCAGGTACTGGATGTTGCCGCCTTGCCACGTGACGAGCCGCCAGGCGTCATCCGCGGCGCTGCTCGAGACGCGGCAGGCGATGTGGAGCGGGCGGCTGGTCTGTGGCACGGGCATATCCGCGGCGATCGAATACTGCTCGGACCGGATCGCCTTGCCACCCAAAGCCTCCGCGTCGGCCGCGACGGTCCGGGCGGAGGGGGAGAAATCCTCAGCCTCCAGCCGCCAGGGGCCGACCGGCGCATCGCCCGCCGGCAAAACCGGAGACAGCTTCACCTGCACACGATCCACCTCGAAGATCGCGCCCGGTTGGACCTCACGGGTGATGAAGTAGATGCCCAGCGACTTGTCGGCGGCGATCATCACCTTGGACAGGGAGATCTCCTGCCACTGATCGGTGAGCGGCTTCGTTGCCGGGGAGTACAGCCAGCCGTTGCCGGAGATCAGGCAGAGCCAGACCTCGCCGCGGCCGCGAACCTGGGCGGTGACGTTGGCCAGGCGTGCGCCGGTCAATCCGGTGGCCGTTACGGCCAGCCCCTCCAGTTTTCTCTGGCCGGGCAGTACGCCGCGCAGGTACCATTGTCCCGAAGCGGCCCGGCCCTGAAGGCGTTCGATCTTGACGTCGTTTGGCGTCTGGTGATACGAGAACGCGCCGCCGGTTCCGGTCTCAAAGTCCTCCAGGAAGTCCTGGGGCCTTGCCGGGCTGAGGCCGATCAGCAGGTGGCAGGCGAGACCAACGAGCACGAACAACGAACGGGGCATGGGTGTTTTCCTGCCTGCAATTATCTACCAACCACATCACAGGCGTTCCGCGAGCCGGACTTGTAAACGCCGGTGGAGAAGTGCGGCGTGAGACGGTTGAATAGCGGGGCGCTCGGTGGGAAGGAAGACTTTAGTCTACCGCCAGGGTTAGGGGAAAGAAAGAAGGTTCCCCCTTCCCGAGGGAAGGGGCCGTCCTTGGTATTCCACACGTCGTTGCCGCTTCCGAGTTGCCACATTCGTCCGCGGAAGACCACCAGCTCTCCGAAGCCTTCGGCACCAGCGAAACCACGGCACTCTGGCTTACCACCATCGCGCTCGGTGTGGTCGGCTCCATTTACGCGATCTTCGGCGGCCTGAAAGCCGTCGCCGTTTCCGATACCCTCAACGGCGTCGGCCTCCTCATCGGCGGACTGGCGATTCCCCTTCTCGGGGCTCACGCCCTCGGCCACGGCAGCATCGCCGCGGGGTTTTCCCAACTTGCGCAGGAAGCCCCGCACCTGCTCAACCCCATCGGCAAGGCAGGCGACAACATCCCCTTCAGCACCCTGTTTTCCGGAATGATTCTGCTGCACGTTTACTACTGGTGCACCAACCAGGCGATCGTCCAGCGAACCTTCGGGGCCAGGAGTCTCGCCCAAGGCCAGAAGGGGCTGCTGTTTGCCGCCGCGGTGAAGCTGTTGGGACCCTTCTACCTGGTGCTGCCGGGAATCATTGCCTTTCACCTTTTCGACGGCTCACTCGACGACGCCGACAACGCTTACGGCGCACTCGTTCAGGCAGTCCTGCCGCCCTGGATGCTCGGCTTCTTCGCGGCAGTGATCTTCGGGGCCATCCTGAGCTCGTTCAATTCGGGACTCAACAGCGCGACCACTCTTTTCAGCGTCGATCTGTACAAAGGTGTTTTCCGGGAGGACGCCAGCGAAGCCGGCATGGTCAGAGTCGGCAAGATCTTCGGCACGGCCGTTGCGATCGGCGCGATCGCCATGGCTCCCCTGATTGCCGACTTCGAAGGCGGCCTTTTCGATCTGATGAAGAGACTGTCCGCCCTCTACAATGTCCCTCTGCTCACCATCACTCTCGTCGGAATCTTCTTTCCTCGAATGCCTCCGATTGCCGCCAAGTTCGCCTTGGTCATCGGGCCTCTATTCTACGGCGTCTTCGGACTCTGGCAGAAC
>JAMOAF010001003.1 GCA_023621895.1 Planctomycetota bacterium | reverse complement strand
TGGGCGATAACGAAGCCGCCCTTGCCGACGTCGACCGGGCCCTCGAGCTGAACCCCAACATGGAGGATGAAATGAAGGGCCGCGTGATGAAGTTCCGGGCCATGCTGCTGGCCAATCGGGGCGATTTCACCGCGGCGATCAAGGAATTGCAGGAACTCGAAAAGTCCTTCCCCAAGGATCTCGCCGTGATCCTCCAGTTGGGAACTTTCTACACCAGCCAGGAGAACTATGCCGAGGCGATCAAGAATTACGATAAAGTGCTGAAAAGCGATCCGAACAACGCCGCCGCGCTGCGGCTCCGCGGAGACGCCTACCTTTCGATCGGCAAGCACCCCGAGGCGATCGCCGACCTGGAAAAAGCCGCCCAGCTCATGCCCGACGACGCCGGCACGCTCAACAACCTGGCCTGGGTTCTGTGCACCTCGCCCACCGACGGGCTCCGCAACGCCAAGCGGGCAATCGAGATCGCCACCAAGGCCTGCAAACTGACCGACTACAAGGCGGCCCACATCCTCAGCACCCTGGCGGCGGCCTACGCCGAATCGGGCGACATGAAGACGGCCATCGAGTGGTCGGAGAAGGCCGTGAAACTCGCCGAGAGCCAGCCCGACGGCGACCCGGAAACGCTCCAGCACCTCAAGGACGAGCTCGAAAGCTACAAGCAGGGCAAACCCTGGCGAGAGCTGATGACGGCCCCGGAACCCAAGGGTGAGCAGAAAAAGCCCGGCGCGGAGAAAAAGCCCGGCGCAGAGAAGAAGCCCGAAGCGGAGAAGAAGCAGGAACCGGCGAAAGCGGAGGAGAAAAAGCCCTAGATCGACCTGCGTGATTCGTGGAAAAAGCGGCTGTTATTCAGATAGCCGCGCGGGCTTGCTCCGCGGCGCGCCTGCGCTGCGGCACAACCCGTACGTAACCAAGCGCGGGGCAAGCCCACGCGGCTATCACGCTCATGAATTCCTCCCGGAATCACGCAAGCTCATTTTCCTGGTTCCCAAGCTCCAGCTTGGGAACCACTCATTTCCCGCAATAATCGATCGCTCGGGCGATCTCGCTTTTCAATTCCGGGCGGCGGACGATCCGATCAACGAACCCGTGCTCGAGGAGGAATTCGCTGGTCTGGAACCCCTTGGGCAGCTCGATGTGGATCGTGGCCTTGATGGTCCGCGGTCCGGCGAAGCCGATCAGGGCCTTGGGCTCGGCGAATACCAGGTCGCCGAGCGAGGCGAAGCTGGCCGCGACTCCGCCCATCGTGGGGTTGGTGAGCACGGAGATGAACAGCCCGCCGGCCAGGTCGTAGCGAGCCAGCGCGGCGGAGACCTTGGCCATCTGCATCAGCGACAAGACCCCTTCGTGCATCCGCGCCCCGCCGCCGGAGCCGGAGATGATGATCAGCGGGAGTTGCTGCTGGGTGGCGCGTTCGATCAGCCGGGTGAGCTTCTCGCCGACGACCGAGCCCATGCTGCCCATGATGAACGAGGAATCGGTCACGCCGAAGGCGACGCGGCGGGCGCGGATCATCCCGGCCCCGACGACGGCGGCGTCTTTCAGTCCGGTCCGCGCCTGCTCGTCCTTCAGGCGTTCCGCGTAGGATTTCTTGTCGAAGAAGGCGAGCGGGTCAGTCGGCTCCAGGTCGGCGTCCCACTCCTCGAACGTCCCCTCGTCGAGCACCTGGTTGATCCGCTGCCTGGCGGAAACGTACCAGTGATAGTCGCATTCGGGGCAGACGCCCTGGCGGCGCTCGGCCTCCTTGCGGAAGATCGTCTGCTGGCAGCCGGGACAACGCACCCAGAGCCCCTCGGGAACGCCCCGCTTGGGCCGCCGGATCATGGTTTTCCAGTTGCCGTTCTCCGAATTTTTGGGCTCGCGCCCGGTGTCGGATGACATGCGTGATTCCTCGAAGGCCGGAAAGGTGGGGTCAAGGGGAGGGGACGCCGGCCGGTTCGATCGAGAAAACCTCGAAACCGCCGCCCTGGAGAGCCGCTTTCCACAGGTCGCCCAGGGGGCCGTGGGTAAAATACCGCCGCACCAGGCTGGCCAGGGGCTCGGAGGCGACAACGCCGATCGTGCCATCCTTGTGGCGCTTCACCAGCCGCGCCAGCGCGGCCCGCACGCGCTCGTCGGCGTCGGCGAGCATCTCGCCTTCCGGCGGGCAGACGCACTCGGGCGATTCCTGCCACTGGCGGTACACCTTCGGCTGCTTCCGGCGAATCTCCTCGACCGCCATCCCCTGCCAGAGGCCGAGGTTGAGATTCTCGAACCGGTCGAGCTTCCGGCACTTCAGCTCGAACGCTTCGGCGATCGCCTCGGCGGTCTGCGCCGCGGGCTGGCCCTCCGAGGTGTAGATGGCTTCAAGTCCCAGCGGGCGAAGTTGCTCGATGAGCTGTGCTACCTCGTTGTTTCCCTCGGCATTCAAGGGAACATCGAGCCGCCCCTGAACCAGTTTCTGCTGGCGATAGTCCGTCGATCCTGGATGGATGAGTACGACTTGAACCATGTCTGAATGGCTTTGGTAAGAATACGGCGCTCTCGGTAGAACGGAAGTCAATGCATCCTGCGTGTTGCCTACCTGGGCTGCCCCTGGCCGTTGGTTCCCGACTTCGCCAAATGAAGCAATTGCTCAAAGCGCGTGCGATAGTCCGCAATTCCCAGCAGGGCCGTGCCCGTGATGAAATAATTGGCGCCCGCCTCGGCACAGCTTCGAATCGTTTTCAGGTTGACTCCTCCGTCGACCGAAAGCAACTTTTTTGGGCCGGCCATCTTCCGCAGACGCCGCAGCTTCTCCAGGGCAACGGCCTGGAAATCCTGCCCGCCAAAACCCGGCATGACGCTCATCGAGAGGATCAGGTCGCACTCTTCGAGGTACGGCTGGACAGCTTCGATCGGCGTGGGCGGATTGAGCGACAAGCCCGCCGCGGCGCCCAAGCGATGAATCTCCCGCAGGAGCGGGCGCGGATTCTCAACCGCCTCGACGTGGATGGTGAGCAGGTCGGCGCCGGCGTCGCGGAACACCTCCAGATACCGCTCCGGCCGGGCGATCATCAGGTGGACATCCAGCGGCAGCTCGGTGCTGCGTCGAATCGCTTTGACGACCGGGATCCCAAAACTCAAGTTGGGGACAAAATGTCCGTCCATGATGTCCAGGTGAAAGACCTCGGCGCCCGCCTCCTCCAGGGCCTCGACTTCGCGGCCAAGGTGGGCAAAATCAGCCGCCAGCATCGAAGGCACGACCAGAGGGGTCGAATCAGTAAGTCGAGATACCAGGCCGGAAACGTCCATATGGCAAGCGTTAAGACTAGATAGCGGCCGGAAAGCAAAAAACCACCCTGCAACAACCGAGCGACAGACCGCCGTGCCAGCCGCGCCGTCGAATTGGGGTAGCCCGACACCTCGTGACCGTGACGATTGCGTCGTGAAGAAAGCCTGCTATGCCGCCGGAGTCATCCTCACGGCGGCCCCCTATCAAGTGATCTATTCTACCAGTGGGTCCCCCAAGCGTCTGCGCTCATTTTACGGATCGAACCTAAGTCATTGCGAAGGAGCGACTACAGCGCGTTTTTTAGGACTGAAAAATGCCACGTAAGAGGGGGACCAAAAAGGTCCGCGGGCACCAATCTTGCTCACCAATCGGGGTATTATTCGCTGTCGGGCAGCTCTCCCAGGCTTTCCAGCCCGAAAAGCTCCAGAAAACGCGGCGATGTCCTGTAGACCATGGTTCGAGTGCCTTTGGGCCTCTCAACCTTGAGAAGTTGCCGGCGGACGAGTTGCGTGAGGAGATGGCCGCTCGGCGTCCCTCGCAACTGGCTGACCTGGTCGGCCGTGAGCGGCTGGCGATACGCGACGATGGCCAGGGTGTCGATGGCCGCCTGGGAAAGCCGGGCCTCGCGAACGCGGCCGTAGAACTTGTTCCGCAGGGGATAAAACGCCCTGCGCAGCGTCATGCGGTAGCCCGCCCCCTCGTGGACCACTTTGTAAGGGCAGCCATTGGAGGTGTACTTGGCGTTGAGCTCTTCGACCATGCCGACCACGTCGCCCGGCGTCACCCCCCGCATCAGCCCGGCCGCCCTGCCCGGCTCGAGGGGTTGGTTGTCCATGCTGCCGACAAACAGCATCGTCTCGAGCACCGTCGTCGGCGACACGCCCACCGGGTCGTCGGCCGCCAATCCATCCTCTCCGGCCCCTCCATCCACTGGCAGGGGCAGCCCTTCGAGGAGTTCGGCCTCCTGACTGCCGAGCTGCCCGGCAGCGGGGTCCTCGGCGCCGGCCTCTTCCGACCTGCTGGCCGGCAACTGCCCGCTGAGGGCCTCGGCGTAGGCCTGGGTCAGCACGTCGAGCGAAATACCCTGTTGATCGGCGGGTTCCGGCGGTTGGAAAGCATCGACCATGACGGCACTATAAGTCCGGTCCCTGGGCGGGGCAAGGCCGGTTGGGACAAAGGCGGCCTAGCGGCGCCGCATCGCCTGCTGGATTTCGCGCCGCGCTTCGGTCTTGCGGAGGGCCTGGCGCTTGTCGTGCTTTTGCCTGCCGCGGCACAGCCCGAGCAGCACCTTGGCCCGACCCTCGGTGAAATAGAGCTTCAAGGGGACAAGCGTCAGGCCGCCGCCCTGCTGAGCGGGAGCGGCGAATTTGTTGATCTCCCGCCGATGCAAGAGCAGTTTCCGTGGACGTTTCGGATCGTGGTTGAATTGGTTGGCCTCGACATACTCCGGAATGTCGGACCCGACGAGCCACACCTCGCCGTCTCGGACCCGCGCATAAGCCTCGTCGAGCGAGGCCTTGCCGGCGCGCAGGCTCTTCACCTCGCTGCCGACGAGCACGATCCCGCACTCGAGGATATCGAGAATCTCGTAGTCGTGCCGGGCTTTCCGGTTCTGGCTGACCACCCGCTCGTTGGGATTCTTGTCGGGCCCCGCCTTCTTTTTCTTGTTCTTTCCGGCCGTGGCTGCGATTCCTTATGACGTGAAGTTTGCCCTTTTCGAGTTTTTTGGGGCCGCTATAATGCCCGCCGGTTTAAGGGTTCAGGGTTCAGGGTTCAGGGTTCAGGGTTCAGTTTTTCATGCCGCCAGGCTCCACCTGCCGCCTCGTTCCCAAGCTCCAGCTTGGGAACGAGGATAACGCTGATTTTCCGGACTGATTCACCTTACCTTCTTCGCTTGTCCAACTCAAGCAGCCGCCAAGATGACACAACCGAGTGACTTGCCAGACGCATCGCTTGAGGCCTATTTCCTTGGGCAAATCGAGTTGGAACGCTGCATCGCCCTTCAGCGGCGACTGGCCCACGAGGCACACTCGCGGGGCGACGGGCGGATCGACGTTCTCTTCTGCGAGCACCCGCAGGTGATCACGATCGGGCGCTCGGGCTCGCCCGCCGACGTGCAGTACGCGGCCGGCTCGCTGCGGAGCGGGCGGATTTTAGTCCGCTGGATTCGCCGCGGTGGAGGGGCTCTGGTCCACGCGCCCGGCCAGTTGGCCGTCTACCCGATTGTCTCCCTCAAAGGGCGCGGTTGGACCGTGGGCGAGTATCTTGCCCGGTTCCAGGCCGGGATCGGCCAGGCCCTCCAGGCCGTCGAGATTCGCTGCCAGCAGAACGCCAGGCCCGGCATCTGGGGCCGCACCGGCCAACTTGTCGCCTTCGGCGTCGGCGTTTCCCAATCGGTCACCTCGCACGGGGCGTTCATCAACGTTTCGCCGCCGATGGGGCTGTTCCACCTCGTCGACTCCGATCCGCTGGGCGACTCCCGGATGAGCACGCTGGTGGCCGAACGGGGCCAACCTGTTAAAATGACCAGAGTCCGCGCCGAGCTGGTCCGCCACCTGGCAGACGCTTTCGGATGCCGCCGGCAACATTTCTACACGGGTCATCCTTGGCTGCTGCGGTCGCCCTCGCTGGCCCACTAGGCGCCAGCCTCCGATTAACGCCTCAAACGAGCAACGAATGACCACCACCGGTGCGCACCAACTCCCGCGCTGGCTGAAACGCCGAATCCCCAAGGGCAATGCAAACCATTTCACCGCGCGGTTGATCGAAGAGCTCAACCTCGAGACCGTCTGCGACCATGCGCGCTGCCCGAATCGGATGGAGTGCTACGCGCGGAAGACGGCAACCTTCATGATCCTGGGCGACGTCTGCACGCGGCGCTGCGGCTTCTGTAGCGTGGCCAAGGGCAAGCCCCGCGCCGTCGACCCGGCCGAGCCGGCTCGACTGGCCGAGGCCGTCGCCCGACTCGGCCTCCGCCACGTGGTGATCACTTGCGTCACCCGCGACGATCTCCCCGACGGAGGCGCCGAGCATTTCTGCCGCGCGATCGCCGCGGTCCGAAAGGCGACTCCGGCGAGCGTCGAAGTCCTGCCCTCCGATTTTGGCGGAAACAGGGAGTCGGTCGATCGGCTCGTCGACGCCTCGCCCGACGTCTACAACCACAACTGTGAGACGGTCCCGCGGCTCTACCGGAGCGTGCGCGGGCGCAAGGCCGACTACCGCTGGACCCTCGAGATGTTTCGCCGCATCAAGGACCGGAATCCGGCCATCCGCACCAAGACCGGACTGATGCTCGGCCTCGGTGAAACCACGGAAGAACTGCTCGACACGTTGTGCGACCTGGTTGACGCGGGCTGCGAAATGCTCACGCTCGGCCAATACCTTCAGCCTTCGGCCGGGCAACTGCCGGTGGTCCGCTATCTGCCGCCGGAGGAATTCGACGCCTTGGCAGAGGCGGCGCGGCGGATCGGGTTCCCGCAGGTGGCCGCCGGCGCGCTGGTCCGCTCGAGCTATCATGCCGGCGACATGCTGGCGGAGTGTTCGCGATTGACTTGAAAACCAGCGGCGTTTCACATAGCTTCCGGCCGCGGTCAGCGTTCTGCTCAGTCTTCAAGGGGATTCACGCGCATGGCTCGGTTTGAGATGTTGGTGCCGGAGATGGGCCTTTCCGACGAGCCGATGAGGGTCACGGCCTGGCTGGTCAGGGAGGGCAGTTGGGTGGATCATGACGAGCCGGTTCTGGAAGTCACCGCCGGCAGCGTCGTGGTCGATTTGCCGGCGCCGGTTTCCGGCGTGCTGGTCGAACACCGGGTCGCCGAAGACGACCTGGTCAGGCCGTCCTCTCCGGTGGCGATTTTCGAGACAAACAGGCCCGCTTGAGGAGAATCCGGATGCCGCAACGCTCGCTCGTCGCCATGGTCGCACTCCGAGAGTGGGCACCGGACTGGCTCGGGAGCGTGCAGGCCGCGCTGGAGGCCGGCCGGGTCGATCTTCCGCCCGTCGAAGTCCGGCGGCAAGAGGGCACGCTGGCGTTTCACTGGGGCGCGGAGAAGCTGATCGTTTCGGCCGTCGGCGAGCCGATTCCGTGGACCGACCTCGAGGGCCCCTGCAAGTCGGCATGGTACTGGCCGGAAGCGGCTCGCGCGCTGCGCGGCCACGCCGCGCACCTGCTCGTTTTGGCCGTCCCCGCCGGACCGGATCGTAAGCCGGCTGCAATGAAGCTGACCAAGGTCGCGTCCGCGCTGGTCGAGTGCTGCCCGGCGGCCGGCGTCTTCTGGGGCGGCAGCGGCACGGTGCATGCGCCGGGGCCGTTCCGCGAGACGGCCGCTCTGGCGGCGGCCGACCGGCTGCCGATCGAGATCTGGGTGGGCTTCGGCCTGATCGACGAGCCGGACGGCTCCCACTCGCTTTTTACCTCGGGCCTGGAGGAGTTCGGCCTGATGGAATTGGAGATTCAGCGCAGCCCGAACAACCCCCAGTTTCTTTATCAGCGCCTGTTCGACATGGTTCATTACGTCTTGCGAAAGGATGCAATTCTCCACGACGGCGAGACCATCGGCATCTCCGATGAGGAGCGGATCCTGATCAAGACGGCCAGGTCGCTCTGCGACGGCGACACCGAAGTCCTCCAGCTTCAGATGTAAAGACGCCGGGCCGGGCGCGCCAGCCGCGTTGCTTTCTTGATTCATCGGAGGCCTGCCGTGTTGCCTTTTGGCATCCCCGGCGCTGTCTGACGAGTCTCCGGCCGGCGCGGCCTGGTTCCCAAGCTCCAGCCTCCCTGGTTCCCAAGCTCCAGCTTGGGAACCCTCCCAGCGCGGGCTTCCCCATCTGGTTCCCAAGCTCCAGCTTGGGAACCTTCTCAGCGCCGGCTTTCACCATTCCAGGCGCCGCTTGGCGTAT
>JAMOAF010000320.1 GCA_023621895.1 Planctomycetota bacterium | reverse complement strand
GGTGACCTTGAAGTTGCGGTCGATTCCGCTCAGGCTCAAGGCCAATGAGTTCAACGATGCATCCGGCCCGGTGCTGAAACAAACCGGATGTTTGGGCGCGGCCTGGTCCAACTCCTGCCGCGTGGGGAAACGCCGCTCGCGGAGTCGCGTGATGAACACCTGCTCGACTGCGATCCACGCGTCCGCCGGCAAGACGGCCGCGCGCGATCGAACGTAGTCCAGTACGTCGGCGATCGACTCTATGTCCGGCACCGGATGATCGAATTCGTACATCGCCGCGTCGATCGGGTGCATGTGCGAGTCGATCAGCCCGGGGAGGACGGTCTTGCCTTGTAGATCGATTTGTTGCGTGCCGGGCTGGGCCAGCTTGAGGATCGCGTCGTTAGCGCCCACCGCGAGGATCCGCTCGCCGGCCACCGCGATTGCCTCGGCGATACGGAACTCGGGATCGACGGTCACGATTTTGCCATGGTGAACGACGAGGTCCGGCCGCTCGCCAGGCTCCGCGGTTTCGAGGGCCGAGACGGCGGGAGCGGCCGACAGGGCGACCCCCGCCGCACCGGTGGCAGCCAAGAACCCCCGACGTGTAACCCGGTTTTCCATAGCAGGACTCCTCTCGCGCCAAAAGAATGAGCACGTTGCGAAGCTCGCATCTCGCTAAGCGGGTGGACGCCATGTTACCATGGGGCGCGGCCACGCTGCCAGTCAGCGCGGTGCGTCCGCGGTTGACGCGGCCGGAATCTGGCATATTCGTCGAGCATTCCAGGTCCGTGGCGGCGCAAGCGCGGGGCAAGCCCACGCGGCGACGCGGCCAGTGGCGGCGCAAGCGCGGGGCAAGCCCACGCGGCTATCGGTCCGTGGCTGGGCAGGCTTGAGCAAGTGCATATATTTCACAGGAGGTCTCGCCATGAAATCGCGGTTGTGGCGTCGCGTGGGTTTTGCCGGCATTGTGTACCTGTGCGCCACCGCTGTCGCGGCGGCGGCGACCGTCCAGGAGCGCTACTACGCTTACCCGGCGGTCCACGATCAGCACGGAGTGATCCGGCCATGGTATGGCGGCCAGAACGGGCCGTGCGATTTCCGCCTGCGGATCGCCGCGGAGACGCTCAAGCGTTATCCCTGGGTCGCCCCGCCCGAGGCCGCCAGCGCCGCTCCGCACTACGTCTTCAACGGGCACTGGAAGATCGATGCCGACGGCACGATCACGCCGGTACCGATCAAGGACTGGGACAACGGCGACCTGGGCCAGCGGGCGGCCTACGTCCTTTCGGGCCTGGTGGATTACTATCGCTACAGCGGCGATCCGGCGGCGATCGCCCACCTCACCTGGCAGGCCGACGCCCTGTTGAACCACTGCTTGACGCCGGCCGATCACCCCTGGCCCCGGTTTCTCATCAGCGTGCCGACCATGGGCAAACCTTACGGCCAGTGCGATCCGGCGGGTATGATTCAGTTGGACATCGTGGCCGAGGTGGGGCTGGGCCTGTTGCGTGCCTACCAGCTTACCGGCGATGCGGAGTGGTTCGAGGCGTGCAAGCATTGGGGCGACCTGCTGGCCGCCAAGAGAAATCGCCGCCAGGGAGAAGCCCCCTGGGGCCGTTACGCCAATCCGGAATCCGCTCGGTGGAAGGACGACAAGCAGACTGGCGGCGTGGTCTTTCTCCTCTACTTCTTCGACGAGCTGATCCGCCTCGGCCACCGCGGGACAAACGGCGAGATTGTCGAGGCCCGCGATGCCGGCAGGGCGTGGCTCCGCGACGGGCTGCTGCCGCACTGGACCGTCAACGACGTCTGGGGCCGCAACTACTGGGACTGGGCCGATCCGGTCCAGGCGGAAAACGTCACGGAATTCGCCGCGCGGTACTTCATGGACAATAAGGACCAGTTCCCCAACTGGCGGAACGACGCGCGCAATATCCTCTCGCTGTTTCTGAACCACACGAGCGTCTGTCCGAAGTCGGCCGGCGAGGTCTACAGCGGCGCGTGGGCGTTTCCCGAGTCGTGCGGGTGCTGCGGCCGTTCGCTGTGGTATGGCCCGATGGAAGTGGCCGTGCCGTTTGCCCAGCTCGGCGTCGAAGCCCAAGACGCCTGGGCGACCGAACTGGCCCGGCGAATGCAGATCTTGGCAACGTACGACGGGCACGAGACGGGCGTTTCGGAAGACAACATCGACGGCGGGTTTGTCGTTAATAACGGCTGGTTCAAAATCGCCCATCCGATGGCGCTGAAGCACCTGCTGGCCACCATCGCCTGGATGCCGGAACTGTTCGCGCCGGCCAGGGAGAACCACATTGTGCGGAGCACAGCCGTCGTCGACTCGGTGACCTACGCACCCGGCGAAGTCGAGTTCTCGACCTTCGATGCGCCGCCCGGCACAATGACCGTGCTCCGCCTGGCGTTTGAGCCCGAAACGGTCCGGGCAGTGCCCGACGCCGACTTGCCGCTGCGAACGGACCTGGACCAAAACGGCTACCTCGTAAAGACGCTTGCCGGCGGCGATTGTCTAGTAAGCGTTCGCCATGACGCAGTCCGGCAGATCCGCGTGACGGGAGGCAAACGGGATCCGGCGACGGCGGCTAGCCCCGGGCAGCAGGGCTTCAGCCTACAGGGAGAGTGGTCGGCGGAGCATGTGACCGCAAAACCGGACGCATCGATGGATATCCGGTTCACCGGCAACCAGGTTCGCCTGACGGGCGCCGTGGGGCCCGACGGCGGGCTTGCCGACGTATACCTCGACGGCGCCAAGCAGCTCGCCGGCATCGACTACTGGAATCCCAAGCCCCGCGCCGGCCAGGTGGTCTATTATCGCAACGGGCTATCGAACGAAGAGCACGCGCTGAAGATCGTCGCCCTGGGCAAAGGCAATCCTTATTCCCAGGGGGTGAAGGTCAGCGCCGGACCGGTCTTCTCGTCGGCGGCCACAGGCAGTCCCGATTTCGGCGAGGGGGGCGGACCGACCGGCGCGCAGCGGATGGTCTTCGGCTATCCCGGACGCGAAGACCTCAAAGACTCCGCGGGACACCTGTGGCGGCCGGCCACGGAGTTTGTCATCCGTTCAGGATCGATGAAAGACAGCGTCGCCGAGAGTTGGTGGACCACGCCCGCCGAGCAGCCGATCCTCGGCACGAAGGACCCGGACCTCTACCGCTACGGCGTTCACGGCCGGGAGTTCTGGGTGAACGTGACCGTCGGCCCCGGCACTTACGGGGTGCGATTGAAGTTCGCCGCAACGCGCGGCCTCGACCCGTGCGAGAATTGCGTGACGATTGCGATCAACGGTAGCGAAGTGGTCCGCAAGATGGACGTGGCCGCGACGGCCGGCGGACCGAATCGCGCGGCGGACCTTGTGTTTGGCAAGATTGCACCACGCAACGGAGTGATCGACATCCGGTTTACCGGCGGCGATGCGGAGCAAGGCGTCTTCGGCGAAGCGTTTGTGCAGGCCATCGAAGTCGGCCCGGACGTCGGTGGCGAGGGGGCCGAGCCGGTCTGCGTTCCAGGACGCAACCTGCTCCGCAACGGAGGCTTCGAAGAGTCGATGCTCGAGTCCGGCGGCGGCCAGGGGGCCAAGGCGGGCTCGTGGCGATTCCTGCCGGAAGGAGCGGGCAGCATGCGGCTGAGCCGCGAGTCGGCCGCGAAAACCGGAGGGTCCCCCGAGGTGGGCACGGGCAGCGACGCGCTGAGGGTCTCCGGCCGAGGGCTGAGCCGGTTAATTCAAGAGGTGGCCGTCCGCCCGGAGACTGCCTATCGAGGCTCCGCCTGGGTGCTCGCCCGCGATGACGATGGCAGCGGATTCGGCCGCCGGCCGAGCGACTCGGCGGGCGTGATCCTCGAGGAGCTCGACTCGGCGGGCAACCTGCTCGTTGCCCATCCGAAGGTCGCGGCCGCCGAGGCGGGCCCCTATCGGCGTTTCGCCAGCCAGATCACCACGACGGCGAAGACTTCACACGTCCGCTTTGTGCTGGAGACGGCTTTAGGATGTGAGGCCGCCAGCGGTTCGGTCACCTACGATCAGTGCCAGCTTGAAGGGCCGCCGGCCGCGGCAACGATCCGCGGGCGCGTCACCGACGAGAAAGGCGGTCCGCTCGGGGCGGCCTTGGTACGCGCAGGCCGGCAATCCGTCCGCACGGACGCCGATGGAACGTATTGCCTCTTGGGACTGAGCGACCGGACCGCCGCGGCGCTACGGGCCGAGAAACAGGGCTACTACTCTCAGGAGAAAAACAGCGTCCTGGAGGCTGGCGAGAACCGGATCGACTTTGCCCTGGCGAACCGGCCCGGCAAGAATCTCTTGCTCAATGGCGATTTCGAGCAGGGATTCCAGGCAGCCAGGAGCATGGAACACGGCATCGGGGGAGATCGCGGGCCGTGGACGTTCAAGTTCTCGCCGGGCGTGGCCTGCTACATCTATCCCGAGTCGATCTACACGTGGCGCAAGCCGCGCACTTTTGAGGGCAAGGAGGCAATCAGCCACGTCACCGACGGCGGCGGCGAGCTTCAGCTCTCGCAGGACGTGGTGGTCGATCGCAACGCCCCGCTGGTGGCTTCCGCCTGGGTCCAGGGGCTCGACGTGGCCGGCGACGGGCAGGGCTTCGGCGCGGGGAGCGAGGATTTTGCCGGTCTCTGGATCCAGGAACTCGACGAGCAGGGACGCGTCGTGGCTGACCATCCGAAGGCCGGAATTCGGAAAGCGACTCCTGATTTCCAGCGCGCTTTCCATGCGTTTACCACGAGCCCCAAGACGACCAAAGTCCGCTTCACGCTCTTGAGCAAGATCGGGTGCCGTTGGAGCCAGGGAGCGGCGATCTACGACGAATCTGCGCTGGAAGCCGCGCCGGCGAAAAAGTGAGCGAAGCCGTTTGTCGCATCGGAGGGGAGCAGTCGATGGAGCTTGCGACCAAACCCGACCTGCCTGAAGTGCTCGCCCGGTTCGAGGCGTGGTGGAACCGCCAGCCGCTCGAGCGGCCGCTGGTGACGATCGAGGTGGAACCGGAGCGGCCGCCGCAACTGCCCGGCAAGCATCACGGCAGCATGAGAGAGCGGTGGATGGATGTGGAATATGTCTTGGATTGCGTTGAAGCCCGCATTGAGGCCGGCGTCTACCTGGGCGACACGGTTCCCATCTACATGCCCTTCTTGGGTCCGGAGATCTGTGCCGCGCTGTTCGGGGCGGAGCTCGTGTTCAAGAGCGAGGAGACCAGCTACTCGGTGCCCAGCGTCCGCCGCGTGCGCGACATCCTCGCCATGGCGCCCGATTTTTCCAACCCGTACTGGGAGACGATCCGGCAGTTGACCGAGCTGTCGCTCCAGCGCGGGCGCAGCCGCTGGATTACCGGCGTGACCGACTTGCACACCAACGGCGATCTGCTGGCGGCGCTCCGCGATCCGCAGCAGCTTTGCATCGACTGCGCCGACGACCTGGAAGGGGTGCGGCTGGCCTGCGAGCACGTGACCGATTGGTTCCCGGCGATCTTCGACGATCTTTACGGGCGCATTGCCGCGGCCGGCCAGCCCTGCACGACGTGGACGCCCGGCCTGGCGATGGGCGCCTGGTACACCATTTCGTGCGACTTCATCTGCATGATTTCTCCGGCGATGTTTCGCGAGGCGATCCTTCCTTCGCTCCGCCGCGAGATCGGGCACATGAAGTACAGCCTGTTTCACCTCGACGGGCCCGGCGCGCTGAAACACCTCGACGCGCTCCTCGAATTGGACGAACTCGACGCCGTTCAATGGGTCTATGGCGCCGGCGCGGGGCCGGCCGCTCGCTGGCTCGACGTCTACCGGCGGATCCAGGACGCCGGCAAGGGCCTGCAAATCGTCGGCTACGGCGGGCTCGATGAATTCCGGGCGGTGGCGCCCTATCTGACGCCGCAAGGGGTGTGGTTCTGGCCGATCGGCCGTTTTCACCGGGGCGAGGCGGAGGCGTTCCTTCGCTGGACAAGCGATTGGGCGGCCGGCGGCTGACCCGTATTGGAGACCTGAATCATGAAGATCCGTTTTTCCTGCTTGCGACTTAGCGTGGCCGCGGTCCTGGGGACGCTCGTGGGCGGCGCGGCCGCGCCGCTGCAATCGTCGGCCCCGGAGGCCTCCGTGGAACTGCTCAAGAACCCGGGCTTTGACGAGCAACTTGACGGCAAGGGGCTGCCGCGCGACTGGGCCACGTCGGCCGACCGCATCCTCTGGCGCGAAGGGGTCTACCTGAGCAAGAACTATGCGATCGCCTCGCGGTCGGACGCCTACGTGCTGGCCAGCCAGGACATCAGGTTGAAACCGGGCCAGCGCTACACGATCCGGCTGACGCTCAAGGGCGAGGGCGGGTCGCTGGGCGGCGCATTGATCCTGCACGGCGAAGAAAAACCGCAGAGAGAAATGCCCTTGCTCTGGAACGTGCAGCCGTCGGCGGAGTACGAAACGTACGCAGGCACGTTCATTGCCCCGAACCCGGTTGCCCGGCTGCTGATCTACAACGTCGCGCGAAAGGGGACGATCGAATATGACCGCGTCTCGCTTCGCGAGGGCGAGCCGGACGAGCCGATCATCGGCCAATTATCGCTGCGCGAGATCGACCGGCCGCTGGGCCAGGTGCCTGAAACGCGGCACATCGACTGGGCCACGCCGCTGGCCGGTGGGCCGGTGACGGCCTGTTTCACACTGCGGACCTTCCTCTTGCTGCGCGACGCGGTGGAATTGGGTCAGCGGATCGACCTGGATTACGACGTGATCCACACGGGCTACGACGGCGACGAGTGCGTTTCCGACACGGCCCGCCGCGCCACGAAACGGCTCGGCGAAGGCCGCTACGAAGTCTACGTTGTCGCCAGCCGGCTATCGAACATCCTGACCAAGACGATCCGCGAGCGGGTGGAAGCCGGGGCGGGCCTGGTCATCTTGGAAGGTTTCGGCCAGGCAACCAGGTTTCTGCCCGCCGACCAGTGGAAGACGGTCGACGACTCGCACTATCTCCGCGCGGCCATCCCCTGGAAGATGATGCCGGAAAAAACCCTCTCCTCGGTCCAGGAGGGCGCCATCGGCAAGGGGCGGGCCGTGCGGCTGGTCTTTCCCCTCGCCACCGCGCGGGTCTGGGGGTTGTTGCCCAGCGAGAACTCGATGGAGGCCTACAAGTCGCGCCAGTTTGAATACTGGGAATGGTGGCAATCGCTGCTCGCCAGGTCTATCGTCTGGGCGGCGAAACGCGAGAGCCAGGCGGCGCTGGCCCTCTCCGAGGTCAAAGGCGATCGGTTATTGGCAACGGCCGATTCCGCGTCGCAAGACGCCCGGCTGCGGGTTCTCTGGCGGAGCGGCCGGGAGATTCGTTTCGACGGGCCGCTCCTGCGCAAGACTCCGCAAGAGGTCGCGCTTGCCGCCGGCGGCCAGGCCTCGCTGCCGATCCCGGCCGATCTGCCCGCTGGCCCCCTGATTGCCGACGTCGTCCTGCTGGACGGGCAAGGCCGGGTGCTCGACTGGCGGAGTTGCGTGGCGCGGATCGCGCAGCGGGCTCAGATAGCCGCTTTGAAGGCCAATCGCCAGTCCTACACGGCCGGCTCTGAAGCGAAGTTGACACTCAATCTCTCCGCGCCGCGGCCGGTCGAGGTGAGCATCGAAGCCCGGCTGATCGATGCCTTCGGGCGCGTGGCGTCTGCCGCGGCGCGATCCTGCCGCCTGGCATCGGGCGAGACGGACGAGGTGCTGGCGCTGCCGATCGGCAGCCCGTTGTGCGTTCACCACCGCGCGATGGTGCGGCTCGTCTGCGACGGCCGCGAAGAGGACAGCGCATGGGTCGACGTGTTCGTTCCCGAAACCGGCCCGCGCCGGGCCGCCGAGGATTTCACTGCGACCGTCTGGGCGCCGGGCATGACCCATCCGACGGTGCTCGCCGAGTTCTCCGCGCGAACGCGGCAGCTTGGACTGAACTCCGAGTTCGGCACGAGCCTCTACGCGATGTCGGAGCACGGGCTGCCGTGCGCCGGCTACATCGGCGATTCGACCGGTGCGTTCCGCTGCCTGAGCGACCCGGCCGTCGTGGCCGACTTCACCAGCCGGGCGAAGGAAAAGGCCGAAGAGCAGCAACCCTACGGGATGTTCGCCGCCGGGATCACCGACGAGGCCTTTCTCACGTCGCGCCACAAGCGCGATGAAGTCTGCTTCTGCGAACACTGCCAGCGGCGTTTTCGCGATTGGCTGCGGGTGCGGTACAAGACGCTGACCGAACTGAATGCCCAATGGGGCACGTCGTACGCCGCATGGGATGAAGTCCGCGGCGGGCGGACCGAAGACGTCCGGGGCAAGGCGAACTTCGCGCCGTTTGTCGACTTCCGCACCTTCATGACCGACGTCTGGGTCGACGGATGCAGGACGATCACCGAGGCCTATCACCAGGTCGCGCCGCAGACCCCGGTGGGGCACACGAACACCTTCGGCGCGGACCCGTTCAACGGCAACGACTACTGGAAGCTCTGCACG
>JAMOAF010000344.1 GCA_023621895.1 Planctomycetota bacterium | reverse complement strand
GGTGACCTTCTCTTCGATCAAGTCGTCGATCCGGTTGATTCGATCCCAGGCCGATTCGAGGTCGAGCCCGCTCTCCATCACCTGGATCCGCAGGTGATCCTCTTCGTTGATCATCAGGCTGAATTTCTCGTCGCGGCCGATGGCCACCGAACGCGCGCCGCTGGCCTCGGCCAGCTCGCGGCTGATCAGTTGCCGCTCGACAAGGAACTGGCGGTCGACCGCGGCAAGCTCCTCAACATTGATGTAGAGCAGGTCGTCCTGATTGGCAAGACCGGGAACCGCGGTCTGCAACTGGGCTTGAATCCGGCTGCGATCCTGCGCGGAAGCCCGGCTGATGAACGGGTAGTCGGCGAGGTTGCGCGCCAGGCGGATGCGACTGGAAATCACGATGTCGGACTGGGGACCCACTCCCCGGAGCCATTCACCGCTGTAGCGAGTCAGATCGTCAAGTTCCACGTTCGCGTTTCCGGTCATCAGGGCGGCGTGCCGAGGCACGCGGGTCGGGATTGTATCCTTCCATCATATCTGTTTCAAGGCGGGCAGCGATACGTCATTCCTCCTCGTCCGTGCAAGACCCCTGCCCTCCCTCGATCTGACGAATCTGGTCGCGGAGCTGCGAGGCGCGCTCGTAGGCTTCCTCCGCGATGGCGCTCTTCATTTCCCGCCGCAGGCGGATCAACTGGGTCCGCGCACGGCTGGCGACAGAGGCGCCCTTGGGCGACTTGCCCACGTGCTCCGATTCTCCGTGTATGTTGAGAATCAAGGGTTCGAGTTGCTTCTTGAAGCACACGTAGTCATTGGGGCAGCCCAGGCGGCCCTGGCTGCGGAACTCGTAAAAAGTGATGCCGCAGACCGGACAAGCCTGCTGGTCGAGCTTTTCCAGCTCGTCAGCCGTTTGGCCGATTGCCATCTGCGCGGCAATCTGCTGCGCCATCTGCTGGGCCATTGCGGCAGCCATGCTCGTGCCGGCGGGCGGCTCGCCCCCCTGCGTCAAGTACTCCCGCGCGTGATCCTCGCAGAGGTGCACTTCCTGGGGTTTCCCTCCGGTCAGTTCCGTAATATGAAAAGTGGCCGGTTTTTCGCACTTCTGGCACTTCATCGCGATCGTTTCCAATAGACCTGAGCAGACGCCGCTTCAAGAAGCGAAAAAATGGCAGGCCGCCACCGCGGAGGGTTAAAGACACCTTCCCTCATGGAGGGGATAGAACCTCGCCGCCATCAGGATTCTAACACCGGCCCCGAGGGTGTCAAGGTGAGCCCTCGCTTGGAGATACGTCGGATGATCGGGCCCCGTTTTCGGCAAGGTTCAAGGCTCGGTTCCCAATCGCCGGAGGTTCCTTGTTCGCAGGAGAGGCCGTTGCTAAGCTGGAATGTCCATGTCAGCCAGCGCCTGGCGTGCGGAGCGCTCTCGCCTGCCCCGAAGCTTGGCAAAGCGCCCGTCGTTGACCCAAGACACTCGCAGTGCCAATCCGTGTTCACTAGGTGCCCCATGGCCATCTGCAAAGGCAGACACCACCCCGATTTCGATCGCTTCTGCTCCCTGGCCGAGGGGGTGGACCTCGTGCCGGTTTATCGGCGGCTGGTGAGCGACTCGCTGACGCCGGTGACCGCGTTTCACAAGCTCGACGCGGGAAGGTGCTCCTGCCTGGCCGAGAGCGTCGTGGGCGGTGAGAAGGTCGGACGTTACAGCTTTCTGGCGATCCACCCGTTCCTGGAGATCGAGGCCTACGGCGATCGGGTGACGATCAGTTCGCACAGCGGCGTGTCAGCTTCCGGCGCACCGATTCTGGAAACCCGGCAGTTCGAATCGAGCGACCCCTTGCGCCAACTCCGCCAGCGGATCGAGTCAGTCCGCGCGGCGACCCTGCCCGAACTGCCACCGTTCTGTAGCGGGGCTGTCGGCTACGCGGGGTATGACATCGTCCGCTACGTGGAACACCTTCCCAACCCCCCCAAGGACGACCGTCGCGTGCCCGACCTGGCGTTTGCGTTCTACGACCAGATGGTCGTCTTCGACAATGTCACCAAGACGATCGTCGTCGTGGCCATGGCCCGCATCAAGGAGGCCAAGGGCGATCTGCGGAAGGCCTACCGCGAAGCGTGCCGCCGCGTCGACGCGATCGTCGACGAATTGCACGCGCGGCCCTGCGATCTCGGCCCGGTGGACATTGAAACGCAATCCGAAGTCCGCATCGAGTACACGTCGAATTTCACCCGGGAGGATTTCGAGGCGGCGGTCCGCAAGGGCGTCGAGTACATCAAGGCGGGCGACATTTTCCAGGTCGTCTTCAGCCAGCGCCTCGAGGTGCCCATCCGGTCGCATCCGTTTCAGATCTACCGGATGCTGAGGGTTGTCAATCCCAGTCCCTTCATGTTCTATGTGCGGATGCCGAGCGTCACGCTCGTCGGCAGCTCTCCGGAAATCATGGTCCGCGTGGTGCGCGGCGAGGTGACGACGCGCCCCCTGGCCGGCACCCGCCCCCGAGGCAAAACCGACGAGGAGGACCGGTTGCTGGGTGAAGAACTGCTGGCCGACCCCAAGGAGCGAGCCGAGCACGTGATGCTCGTCGACTTGGGCCGCAACGACGTCGGCAGGGTCTCCCAGTACCGCACGGTGAACCTCACCGATGTAATGACAATCGAGCGCTACAGCCACGTGATGCACATCACTTCGAACGTCTCGGGACGCCTGGCGCCGGGGAAGACCGCCTTCGACGCGCTTCAGGCGTGCCTCCCCGCCGGCACGGTCTCGGGGGCGCCGAAGGTACGCGCGATGCAGATCATCGACGAATTGGAGCCCCATCGGCGAGGCCCCTATGGCGGAGCGGTGGGTTACATCGACTTTAGCGGCAACATGGACACCTGCATCGCCCTGCGGACAATCGTAATCCAGGGAGACAAGGCCTATGTTCAGGCCGGGGCGGGCATCGTGGCCGACAGCATCCCCGAGAACGAGTGGAACGAGACGCTCAATAAAGCGCGCGGGCTCCTTAAGGCAATCGATCTGGCGGAGCGGCAGGCCAGTTGACGCAGCCCATCCCGCAACGCGATGAACGCGTGCGGGCGGCTTGACCGCCGCAGGGGCTTGCCTCGCGCTTGCTCCGCCAGTGGCATGGAAACCGCGGCCATCCACGCCAGGCGCCGCCCCGATCCGCCGCGAAAAATCGTTCACGGCATCGCCTGGTGCCGGACTCTGTACACCATGAAAAACGTTTGCGGAACCGCCGCACCCGTGCTGACAAGAAAGACCAATCCATGAAGATCGACGCGATTGACCTGTACCTTGCCCGAATTCCACTCCGCCGCCCCCAGAAGACTGCCGTGGGCGTGCTCGACCGCCTGGAGACGGTGATCGCCGGCATGCGGAGCGGCGGCCTGGTGGGTTGGGGCGAGGCATCGCCCGGCACGGCGCCCCTCGGCGGCCAATGGGCGGGCGGCGCCTTCGCCTGCCTCCGCGATTGGCTGGCGCCGGCGCTGGTCGGCCTCCAGATCGACACCGGGACCGCGCTCCAGGAGCGGTTGCAAATGTTTTCGGGCAATCAGTATGCCAAGGCGGCCCTCGACTCGGCCTGGTGGGACCTCAAGGCCCGCCAGGCGGAAAAGCCCTTGCACGAGCTGCTCGGCGGCAAAAAGACCTCGCTCGAATTGGGAGTCTCGCTGGATCGGACCGAGACGATCGATGAGCTGATCGATTCGATGCGCAAGGCGTTCGCCGCCGGTTTTTCCCGGATCGAATTGAAGATGCGCCCCGGATGGGACATCCAGATGATCAACCACGTCCGCCACGAGTTTGGCGCCGAGACGCTCCACGTCGACGTCGAGGGGGCGATGACGCTCGCCCACATGGAGACGCTCTACCGGCTTGACGATTTCATGCTGGCGATGGTCGAGCAGCCCTTCATGGCCGACGACCTGGTCGGCCACGCGATGGCCCAGGAATCGCTGCGGACGCCGATCTGCCTCGATGAATCGGTCGTCTCGCTCGCCCACGTGGAGATGGCGCTCGACCTGAAGAGCTGCCAGTTCATCAACGTGGATTTCGGGCGCGTCGGCGGACTGACCCCCGCGGTGGCGATCCACGACGCCTGCCACGAGCACTGCACTCCCTGCCGGTTGGGCGCGACCCCGCGGTCGGCGATCGGCTCCCGTGCCGGCCTGGCCCTGGCGGCAAAGGACAATTTCACCTATCCGGCGGACTGGATCGATTCGCCGGAAATGTTCGAGTTCGACCTGGCCGATCCGCCCTCGCTTACGCGCTTGTCGGACGGCCAGCCGCTCGTCGCAGAGCTCTGGTCCGAGCCGGGCATCGGAGTCGTCCCGGACCTGGCACGCCTGGAAGAATACTCGGCGGCCAAGGCCACGATCGCCTGACCGCGCGGAGGCGGCCCCGTTTTCAGGGCGAAAAATCGCCGCGCGACAAAGCGGGAAACCCGCTCGCAGCGAAAATGGGGCCGCCCTTCGGCGCCAGCCTCTCTTACGCCAAGGCCTGTTTGCAGAACTCGACGCACCGGGTCACTTCCCGGACGGCGTCGGAGCCCTCCGGCACCTTGTATTCCAGTTCGATGTCGGCGGGGAAGGTGAGCTTGTTCCGCTTCAGGTATTGAAGCACGAGCGCAACGGGTGTGTCTCCTTCGCCGAAGGGCAGGTTCGGACCGTTGTTCACCTTCCGGTCCTTCAGGTGGAGGCTAAGGATGCGTTCGCGGTGTTTTTCAATCAGCGGGATCGGAGAGTGGTTCGTGCCGGCCACATAATGGCCGATGTCGAAGTTGATGCCAAGATACTTGCCGTGCGAGAGTATCTCGCCATCGTAAGTGGTCGGGGTGAGCTGGGTATGGTTGTGGAAGCCGATCATGATCTCGTGCTTGTCCGCAATCGGGCCGAGCTTCCGCGCGGCTTCCTCGGAGATTTCGCGGGTGATGCCCTTGGCGCCGAGCGCCTTGGCGACCTCGAAGTAGTAGTCGATCTGCTCATCGGGCATGCCGGGACTGCCGATGTCGCCGAACTTGACGATGTGGATCTTGACGCCGGCCTCGTTGAACATCTTCCGCAGGGCCTTGAATCGATCCATCGGCGCGGAGAGCCGCCAGTCGAGAAGCGCTCGGCTGTCGCCTTTTCCAGCCCCGGGCGCTCCGGCAAACTGCTCGGCCGGCTCCCCCATCAGTTCGATCGAGTTGATGCCCGACTGGATGACATACTTGAGAATCTCTTCGGCGCTGCCGGGCAGCGAGCGGTAGCTGTACGTGATGACACCGATCTGGACGCCGTTGAAATTGGAGTTTGGCCCGGCGGCGGGGGCGGCGGAGGCAGCCCCTCGCATCATTGAAGAGGCGGCCACGGCCGCGGCGCCGCCGAGAAACAGTCTTCTCGATAGATTCAAGTCCTGGTTCTTCATGGTCTTTCTCTCATTCTCAAAGCAGGTTGGAAAAGGGCACCCGCTGAGGGGCAGTTAACGATTGTGGCGGCTTGGCCGACGATTGTCTATGGTTCCCTGGTTCCCAAGCTGGAGCTTGGGAACGCTCGCTTATGGCCGCGGCCAGACCCACCTTCGTTCCCGAGCTGGAACTTGGGAAACGGGAAATCGACGAGTGAGGTGGTCGAGCTGGTGCGAGGCGAGAAGGTGATGGAACGACTCAGGCGGAAAATGCAGCCCTGAAGGTCTCTTTCCAACAGCCGGCTCAAAATGTCCCCCGGACCAGGTCGTAGCCCACCAGGAAGATTCCGGCATCGACCAGCATGTGGCTGAGCCATGGGCCGGCGAGGGAACCGCTCTGGTGATAAAGCCGGGCCCAGACGCCACCGCCAACGGCGACCGCCAGCGAGAGCAACGCCGTCGGCACGAGGGCCCAGTCGAAATACACGCCCAGAAGGACCACGTGGTGGAGCATGAAACCCAGGCTCGAGACGAGGATCGCCGGCAGGATCGGCATGACGCGACGAATCTGCCCGAACACGAACCAGCGCCAGTAGTACTCCTCCAGCCCGGAATGGATCACGGCATAAAAAGTTCCCAAGGCCGCGTATTTCCAAACGCTGCCGACGCCGAATCCGTGGACTTTCTCAAGAATCGCCTGCCCGGCGGGGCTGGCCGGCGCAAGGTATCCGGACGGATGGAGCCAGAGCCGATAGAGAACCATCGCGAGGCCCGCAACCGCCGCGCCGAAGATCAGGTTCACCGCCAGGCCGGAGCGGGCCGGGCGGATCCGCCGCGGCGGCTGGCGCCCAGCGGCGAACACCCAAAGGGCTGGCAGGCCGAACTGGATGCACTTGCCCAGGGCGTAAGCGGTCTGCTGGATCGCCGGGGCGGCCGATGCGAGGACGACGAAATACAGCAGCGTCACCAGGGTTGGGAACAGCAGGACGAACAGGATCACGCCGGTCTCTCTTCTAGCGCCCTTGCCTGGTGTTGCGTCCATTACCGGTTGCCTTTCTTCTGCTCTGGCTGCCTTGCGAGGATATCACCCGCCGTAGTTCCAAAGGCGTGACGGCGGCGGAGATATAACGCCCAAGTTGGGGTCCTCGCCGGCGTTCCAAGCCAGTCTGGCTCACTCCCCAGCCGCCAGCCGGGATTGCGGCCCATCCAGGGAGCCGCGTCTCTCCGAGACGCTTCCCCGCAATCTCGGAGAGACCGGCTCGCCGGGCCGTTAGCCCGCCATTGCTGCCTGGAGGTCGGCCTTCGGGTCGGCCCCGGTCAGCCGCAGGTCGAACTTCTGCTGGAGCACTTTGAAGACGTTCGGCGTGACGAACGCGGGCGGCTTCGGCCCGATCGTAATTCCCTTGACTCCCAGGTAGAGCAAGGTCAGCAACACCGCAACGGCCTTCTGCTCAAACCACGAGACCACCAGGGTCAGCGGCAGATCGTTGACCGAGCAGTTGAAGGCGGAGGCCAGGCCGGTGGCGACCTTGATCGCCCCGTAGGCGTTGTTGCACTGGCCCATATCGAGCAGCCGGGGCAGGCCCAGCAGTTCGCCGTAATCGTAATCGCGGATGCGGAACTTGCCACATCCCAGCGTGAGAATGAACGAATCGGCCGGCGTCGCCTGCGCGTAATCGCTGAAGTAGTTGCGTCCGACTTCCGCCCCGTCGCAGCCTCCAATCAGGAAGAAGCGGCTGATCTTGCCCGCCTTCACCGCATCGACGATCGTGCCGGCGATGTTCAGAATCACGTCATGATGGAAGCCGATTGTCTGCTTTTTGCCGAGCGCGTCGGCAAGTGGGGCACACTCTTTTGCATGGGTGATGACCGCGGAAAAATCATCGCCAACGATCCGCTTGCCGCCCGGCACCGCCGTCACCCTCATCGTGTAGAGCCGATCGGAGTAGCTTTCCCGGGGAATCACCACGCAGTTGGTCGTCATCACAATCGGACCGGAAAAGTCCTCGAACTCGCGGCGCTGCTTCTGCCAGGCGCCGCCGTAGTGGCCCGCCAGATTCGGATGCTCACGGAGCTTGGGATACATGTGGGCCGGCAGCATCTCGCCGTGCGTGTACACCTTGACGTCCGTCCCCTCGCACTGCTTGAGCAGGTTGTCCAGGTCCAAAAGATCGTGCCCCGAGACGAGAATCCCCGGCCCGGCCTGTGTTCCCTCCTGGAGCGGAGCGGGTGAAGGCTGGCCGAATTTGTCCACGTGCCCCTGGTCCAGAAGCTCCATCACGCGCAGGTTCTGCCTGCCGCACTCCAGAACCAGTTCGAGCATCGTGTCGATGTCGAAGTTCACGTTCGTCATCGTTGCGAACAGGGCCTCTTCGACAAACGCATTGACCGCCTCGTCGCTCTTGCCAAGCCGGCGGGCATGGCTCGCGTAAGCGCACATCCCTTTCAGGCCATAAAGCAACGTCTCCTGGAGCGACTGGACGTCCTCGTCCTTGCCGCAGACTCCCGGGCTGGTGACGCAACCGGTGCAATTGACGGTCTGTTCACATTGATTGCAGAACATGGGTTTTCGACTCCTTTTGGACAATCCGGGGAAACCGGGGAAAGGGAATGCCACCGCGGAAATCACAGGGGAAGAAGGCGCCGCGTGTGTATCGAGGAATCCTCGTTCTCGTCCGCTGCTTTCTCTTCGCTCCCCGCGCCCTCTGCGGTGAACTGCGCGGCAGCCAACGCTGGCTGGCGCCGACAGCAGGTCTTATAATATCCCTGCGCGCCGCTGGGCCGGGCGAAAAA
>JAMOAF010000369.1 GCA_023621895.1 Planctomycetota bacterium | reverse complement strand
GCGGTAGGTCACGACTTGTTTAAAGCAGGGGCGAGGTTTTCCACTGTTTTCAGCTCGACCACGACGATTTCACTGGCCACGCCCCCCTCCCTTCTCTCCGCGGCTCCGCGCCTCCGCGTGAGTCCTTCCCACCGCCCAAGATCTACTCATGGCCCGCTTCTCGGCTGGTTCACGCGGAGCCGCGGAGTCGCGGAAGGGGACGGGACGTAGTTGTTGACGATCCGGTGCAGCCCCTCTTTCAGCGTGGCGGCGCCGAAGTTGATCAACAGGCCGACGGACAGATTGAGCAAGCGGAGGTAGGTCAAGACCTGTTTCGGGTGGACGGGCGCGAGCTGTTCCACTGATTTCAGCTCGACCACGACGACACCCTCCACCAGCAAGTCCACGCGAAGACCATCCTCGAAATGCATCCCGTCGAATTCAAACGAGACCGCCTTCTGCCGCTCCACCGCCAGTCCGCGCCGCTCAAGTTCCCGCCCCAGTACCATCTCGTAGACCGATTCGAGCAAGCCCGGCCCAAGCCGCGTGTGCAACTTGTACGCTCCGTCAACAATCTGCCCGGTAATCTCATCGATCTCCCTCGCCACGCCTCCCTCCCTCCTTTCCGCGGCTCCGCGCCTCCGCGTGAGCCCTTCAGACTATCCAAAAGCTGGTCGTTACCTCATCGGGAATTGGTTCACGCGGAGTCGCGGAGTCGCGGAGGGAGGAAAGGACTTGTTTCGAATGGGCGGGCGCGAGATTTTCCACTGATTTCAGGTCGACCACGACAATACCCTTCACCAACAAGTCGACGCGAAAGCCATCCTCGAAATGCATCCCGTCGGATTCAAATGTTGTCCCTCGCCACGCCTCCCTCCCTCCTTTCCGCGGCTCCGCGCCTCCGCGTGAGCCCTTCACACCGCCCGTCAGCGATAGCGTTTCACGGTCTTGACGATCACGCGGAACTCGGCGGCGTCCTTTCCGCCGAAATCGAGCATCGCCCGGTTCGCTCCCGGTGAGAGCGTTGGGAACTCGCCGGCCAGCTTGCCCGAAGCCGCCTCGGCTCCGTCGGGGCCGACGACGCGCCACGTGGCCTGGTCGCGGCAGACGAGCCGCTGGCCCTCCAGCAGCCGCACGGGGAATTGCACCGACTTTTGGCCGATCGTCAGGATCGGCCTGTCCAGGCAAGGCGCGCTGGCCGCGGCCTGGCTTGCCTTCTCCGGCTTGGCGAGCTGCTGGACGGAGATTTCCAGCTCCAGCATCGGGGGCGCCTCCTGGCGGCCGCCCGGCCCCTCGGCCCTGCGGACAATCGTCCATAGGTTGTCAACGCCGTCGGTCCGGGTGACGATCCGGGGAACCTCGTACTCGCGATCGAGCCGGCTCCAGTCGATTTCCGTCTCGGCCCTGCGGCTGCCGAACGGCTGGCCGAGCGACACCACGGTGACCTCGGCTCGGGCGCTGAGGCCCTGCGGCGGCGTGCAGTCGAATCGCAGCGAGTTGGCGCCCTCGGCCAAGCGCGGCAGCGACGCCGCCTGCGGCCGGAATCGCGAGAGCAGCTCGCCGCGCTCATCGTACAAAACGCAGTCGTCCGCGCTTTCCAACTCGATGTACTGCCCGGACTTCAAGCTCACCGGGAGAGTCACCTTGGTTCCAGCGACCTCTAGCGATGGGTTGGCCAATTCGCCCTGCCGGGTGGAAAGCGCGCGGATCGGGCTCACGAGGATGTCCACTTTGCCGCCGGCCGGAATCTCGTTGAGCAGCAGATTGACCTCGGAGATATGTGCCTGATCGACCGAGTTGCGGTAGATGGCGTGGCTTCCGCCGCCGCCGTAGGGCCACACGTAATCCGTCAGCCGCTCCGAATCCCGCTCGCGCAGCAGGAGCTCCACGTAGCGCCAACCGGTGAAATCCAGATCGATGTAGTGGTCTGAAATGCAGCCGTGATACTCGCGCGGCGAGCGGATTTGGACGTTCAGCAGCGCGCCGCTGCCGTCGCCCTTGACCCACAGGCCCATGGCGTCGCCGGGCGCCATGCTGAAGTAGGGATGCTGGTATTCGGTGCCGATTTGCGCCCACGCGCCGCGAGAGCTGTCGCGGGAGTTGGTTGCGCGGAATCGCAGGCTGCGGCCGCCGGCCTTGACATCCGCCGTCTCCAATCCGACCTCCGCACTCACGCCGGCCGCGGTGCGGCGGTTGTTCAATGCGCCGAGGTCGGCAAAGTCGGCGAGTACAGCGGCCTTCGTGTCGTCGTAGGGGGCAACATTGTAGAGGGCCTCCAGCCGCAGACGCAGCGGCTGCGCGGCGAATGGATTCTCGGTCACCCATCGCTCGGAGCCGTTGCCCATCGCGCTGATGCGATGCTTAGCCAGGTGGGCCGGCGTGAGCTGCCACTGGCCCGCGGCGTTCTGCCGCAGTCGGAACTCGCGGCCCGGCTCGGCGATCTGCTCCAGGGTGGGCGGATCGAAATACCGGGCCAGGCGGAGCCGCTCGTACCAGCCGAGAATCGTGAGCAGTTCGTCGATGCGGGCGTTCCAGGGGCGGCCCACGGCGTGCACGCCCTGGATCGACATCGGCCCGTCGATGGACAGGTTCTTGGCGGCAAAGTACTCCATCTCGTCGGGGAAGTGTCCCCGGGCTACCGCCGCCGGCCCCCGCGGCGCCCACCAGCCGAGTTGCGGCTCGAGCAGATCGCTGAGCCGGAACCGCGACGCGAGCTGGATGTGCTGGTCGTGGAACTGCTTCATGGCCCACACGGGATGGTCCCAGGCGCCGAGCCGCGAATGGATCCACCAACTGTTGTGGCCCCACTCGCTGCCCTCGGTCACGCCGCCATGGAGGCGTTTGAAAATCGCCCAGCGCATAAAATCGATTCCGTAGCGGCTCCGCATCCCCTCGGACCCGTCGAAGTAGATCATCTCCAACCCGCACGCGTTGTAGACCTTGGCGATCCGGTCGGCCAACTCGCCGGCCAGCGGGCTCTTGGGGTCGGGATAGAAGGCCAGGTAGCGCTGTTGGAGGTAGTCCACCGCATCGCCTTCGGCGTGGGCGGCGGCTTGCGTCTTGAATGCGCCCCGCTCGCACTCCAGGAAGGCGTAGGGCGGCTCCCGCGAGATGCCCGAGTAGCGGATCAGCTCGCTGCCCACGCGCAGCGCGTTGCCGTTGCCGGAATAGCTCCAGATGATGTCGTGGCCGGCGGCCGGCGGCTCGTTGATGAAGACGGTCTTTTCGGCAGCCGAGAGCGGCTTGGCCAGCGTGTAGCTGTTCGATGCGATCAGGTGCGGCGAGGGAACCGGCGTGACCCAGGGGTCCCCCGTACTGATGCACGCGGTCAGGGTGTGTGAGCCAACTTTCAATCCGGCGGCGCGAATCCGCTCGGCCGTCGCCTTCATCTCCTCCAGACCCTGGGGAAAATATGCCGCGCGCGGCTCGTAATGGCCCAGCGTGCTCCACCAGCCATGCAAGTGGATGGTCGTGAAGCCGCCGCGGCGGGCCAACTCGATCCAGGCGTCGACGTCCTTCGCGGCCAGGTCGGCAAACAGGTAGGAGCCGCGGGTCTCTTCGGCACCCATTGCCCAGGGGCCTCCCACGCGTGATTTCGGCACGGGCTCCTTTTCCGCCATCGAGCGGAGCATGGGAATCAGTTGGTCCCGCGGTCCGGCGGCCAGGCCGATGCGGTGCCCGACCAGGCCATGCTCGGCGCTGGTCGAGGCGCGGAATCGCGGCGGCGGCCCGGAAAACGACGTGTCGATTTCCAGCGCCAGGCTGCGCAGGCACACGCCCGAGGAATCGTCGGAAGCCAGCCCGGCCATGCGGCCGAGATACTCCTTTGGGGCCGGCGAGAGTTGGAAGAACGTAAACCGCTTCGCGTCCGGCACGTTGAGCGCGGCCGCTGTCACGGTGAAATACTGGTCCTCGGCCTGGATGCGAAGTGCCGCGCTGCCGGCGCCCCGCGGGAAGTCGGCCACCAGCAGGCCGTCCGCCAGCCGCAATTGCCGCGCCACCAGGGGCCGCTGGGAGGATGCCCGTTCCACCGACAGGATGGGCTCCGGAGCGGCGAGCAATTCGCGACCGCTCTGTTTCTCCCGCAGCGAGAGGATCGTGCCGTCGTCGCCGACGACCAGCGTCGCCCACCGTGTTTCAAAGCGGGCAAGCTCCTTGGCGCTGGACTTGGCGGGACCAAGCTGCTTGTAGTCGGCACTCTGGCGGCCGGCCGGGTTGGCCAGGGCCAGCACCTCCTCGGCCGCCAGCGCGCGGCGATAAATCCGCACCTCGTCGATCAACCCGGCGTGGCTCGCCGCTCCGGACCAGCGCCCCACCTCGATGTCGCCGCGGTGTCCGACCGGGTAGTCCCACCTGGCCGAACCGACCTGTTTGCCGTTGACATAGGTGGTGATCTGGGGCCGCTTGAAAACCGCCGCCAGGTGGACCCATTGCTTCATCGGCAGATCGGACAGCAAGGGGCTGGAGACTTCCGTCCAGCCCTCGCCGGGCACGCCGTGCCGGCTTTCCGGCCGGCCCATCCGAAACGAGCACGTGCCGTTGCTCACGAAGATCAAGAATCCCCCGGGGCTCCACGTGCCGCCGCTGAGAATGTTTGGATACTGCCCTGTGCCTTCCCAATACACCCAGGCGGCCAGGCTCATCTCGTCCGAGCCGTCGAGCGCCGGCAGCGTTGGGAGGGTCGCGTAGCTGTCCGAGCCGCTGAACCGCAGGGCTTTTCCGAACGGCCCGGCAACCCACGATACGTTGTGAAGCTCGGCCTCGCCGGCCGGATCGACCGCGTTGGCCGAGTACGCGCCCGAGCCTTCGTCGAATCGCCAGCAGCCGACCAGGCCGGGGTCGGCGCCGGCGCCGGCGGCGGCGGCCGAACCGAGAGCCATCATCCCCACAAGGACCACCGCAGGCAACGTAAGCTTTGTCTTCATGTCTTCTCCTCTTCCAAGGTTGATTTTCACTACTGCTTGACGGGAGTGTTCCGCTTGCATCCTCAACGGAGAGCCTTCCGCGTTTGGGCGGCGAGCTGCCGAATTTCCGCCGCGTTTAACGCCCGGCGATAGATTCGCAGGTCGCACAGGCGGCCGTTGAAGGACCCGTTGGCCCCGGCGCCGATCCGCAACGGCGCCGCGGCGTCCAAATCGTATTCAGAAGCTGCAAAGGCTGGGCTCCGGGCGACCAGTTCGCCATCCAAGAACAGCGCAAGTCGGCAAGCGGACTTCACCGCGGCGACGTGATGCCAGGCGGATGAAAGCGTATGTCCCCAGGCCGCTTGCCGGCCCGCCTCGAAGGCGAAAATCTTGCCCGAAGGCAATGTACTGCAAAAGACCTGCCCATCGTGCTCGGCCATGGTCCACGCGCGGCGATAGGTCACCTCCGGCGTGAGATCGAGGCGGGACAACTGCCTCCAGGCGGTCCCACCTTCATATGAATACACTTCGGCCAAGGGGAGCGTGCCGGCGATCAGGCGTCCGTTGTGCACCAGCATGCCCATCACTTCCAACTCCTCGCCGAGTCTGCCCATGTCCGCCCATCGCCCGGCGTCTTCGAACCGGAAGACGCGGCCGCTTCTCCAGGTGCCCACGTGCAGGCGCCCTTCGTACGACGCAAAGGAATAGGTCTGCGAGTTCTCGCCGAGTTGCCCGCAATCCGTCCAGCTCGCGCCGTCGTAACGATACACGTGGCCGCCGTCGTAGCTGCCGGCGTAGAGGTAGCCATCGTGAACCGAAAGGGCCACGACGCGCTTCTCCTCGGGCGTGCCGCAATCCGTCCAGGCGGCGCCGCCTTCGTAGCGGAAAAAACCGGCGGGCCGGTAAAGCGAGGAGGCATACAGCTTGCCGCGAAAAACCACCAGGCCGCCGACCGCTTCGGTCCGCGGCAACTGACCGCAATCGGTCCATAGGTCTTTTCCGCCATAGCGGAAGACGCGGCCGCCGAGGGCCGTGTTCTCCGACTCCGGCAATGCGGAGCCCGCCAGCCGATACTTTCCCGTCCCGGCGTAAAGCGCGCCCTCGTGAACCGCAAAAGCGGTGACGGTATTCGCCCGATCGGGCGCGCCGCAGTCGATCCACTGTTCGCCGCCGGCATAGCGGTAGACGCGACCTGCCTCGTCCTTTCCCGGCTCGCACGTGCCCGCATACAGCGCGCCCTCGTGGACGGCCAACGCGAACGCGAACAGCGCCCGGCCCGGCTGGCCGCAATCACGCCATGCCGCCGCTCGATCGTCGTCGATGCCGAACTGGAGGTGACGCCAGTTGGCCTGGTTGGAGGTCACGCCAAGATTGCTCTTGAGCGTGAGATGAAATCCGCGGCGTTTCACCGGGTCGTATTGGCTGAGCAGATCGCCGGGCAGCGCGTCGGCGACCTCATCGGACTGCATCCACGCCGCGAGGCTGAAATCGCCCTTGCCGAGTCGCGGTGAATGTTCCGCGGGCACCTCCAGACAGGCGCCGCGCCCCTTGAATGCGGCCGCGGGGCCTGCCGCATTCAGGTCCACCTCGCCGCGAGCAAGAGCGCGGCTTTCGCCGGCGATCGACTCCCGCACGTCGCCCGCCAGGGGCCAGTGCGCGGCAAGATCGCGATTCAGATCGGCGTTTTCCTCGCGCGGCCCCAGATGAAGATCGAGAAACGCGTAGGCCGCCTGCCGCTCGGCCGCGGGAAAGCTATGGCCCGCGTCGGGATAACGCACAACCAGTCGGTCCTCGGCGTGAAACACCTCGCGATACACCGGCGCGGCCGCTGCAAAACAATCGCGCACGCCCGAAACCTCGAAATCCGGCGCATCGTGCAAGGGTGCGTTGACAAACACCGGCCGCGGGCCCAGGGCGGCGAGCACCTCGGTGAAATCGAAGGGGATTTTGGCCGGATCGTCGCCGTAAACCGTCTGAATCCGCGGCATGTAGTAACGGCTGCTCCAGGCGCGAACATCGCCGCCGTTGTGCTTGGCAAAGACGTTAAAACCGCAGCTCGACACGACAGCCCGCACGCGAGGATCAAACACCGCCAGGAACAGTGCATTATGCCCGCCCAGCGAATGCCCGATCACGCCGATGGCGCCGGCGGCGACAAACGGCAGCGACTCCAGCAAGTCCACGCCGCGGCGATGATTGACGATGCCCTTCATCGTGGCGCTGTCATATCGCAGCGCGTAGGGATCGGTCGTGTATTCCCGTGTATGCAACAGCGGGTAGTCCAGCACCAGGCAGACATAACCTCGCTCGGCCAGCTCGTGGGCATACGCCATCCCGCCGCTGGAAGTAAGCCCCGCCGGCACGTCCTTGCCGGGCGCCGAACTGCCGGGCAGACAGATCATCCCTGGACGTTTGTCCGTCACACTGGCGCCCTCAGGCACCAACAGGTAGGCGGGGAGCCGATCTCCCGCCTCCACAACAAAAGACAAATGCTGCCGCGTGTAATGCCGCAGCCGCGTCTCGGCGAGCACCCGCACTTCCAAGGGCAGAGAGCTTTTCTCCGGCAGCCGGCCCATCACCAGTTCCATGCTGGCCCTTATGTGGGCGACGCGACGCGCCCAATCCCCAGACGATCGGACCGGCTGCAATTGTCCCTCCTCGTCCAGGAAGAAGAGCAGGTTGGCCCGGTCGGCGTATTGCGGAGCCGCCGAGTCCTCCGCCGCGTTGCCCGCAGCGGAAATCACCAGCGACGCGGCCGCGAGAACGAGAATGCGGGCGGGACGATCGATCATGATCACTTCTCCCAGTCGGCAGGAAGCGGCAGCGGCCAGGCGGTAGAGCCAAAATACTCAGCCCAGCCGCGAGCGTCAACCAGCGCTGCTTGACGGCCAATCCGCCGGGAGCTATTGATGGAGGCGCCTGGAAGGCGGTTTAGCGGCAGTCATGCGCCGGGACCAGCCCGGTTTTTGTGACATACTTCGCCGCCGGGCGACGCGCCAAGCGGCGCTCGCCGGAAAGCAGGGATCGTCCCCCTTGCGCCGCGAAATGGGAACGATCACTCCCGCGCCGCCGGCACGAGACAACCCTAAGCGCTTACCAAGGATGCAACGTAAATGAACTTCAGACGACAGCACCTGTGCGGCCTGTTGATGGCTTTCGCCGGACTTTTGGGACTAAGCGCCGCGGCGATCGCTGGGACAACATTCTACGTGGCCACCGATGGCAACGACGCGTGGTCGGGCAAGCTGGCCGCGCCCAACGCCGAGCGCAGCGACGGCCCCC
>JAMOAF010001020.1 GCA_023621895.1 Planctomycetota bacterium | reverse complement strand
CATGACGGCGCTTGATTTTGGCTGTGGGATGGGCCTGTTCGCGATTGCCATGGCGCGGCTCGTCGGGCCCGGAGGCAAGGTGATCGCCGCGGACGTTCAGCCGCGGATGCTGGCAACGCTCGAAAAGCGCGCCCGCAAGGCAGGCCTGGCCGAGCGAATCCGCGGCCACCTTTGCCAGCCGGACCGGCTCGGTCTTGCCGAGCCGATCGACTTTGCGCTGGCCTTCTGGTCGGCCCACGAAGCGCGCGACTTGCGGCGGCTCGTGGAAGAGGTTTGCGCGTGCCTGGCTCGGGGCGGCAGATTCCTGATCGTGGAACCTCGGGGGCACGTCGCGGAACGCGAATTTCGCGACATGGTCCAGATCGCGCGCCAGGTCGGGTTCGATCGGCTCGACGACGCTCCGCGGGTGCGGCTGAGCCATACGGCGGCGCTGGTCAAGTAGGCTCCAGTGGACCGGCGGTCGATGCCCAGGGCGGATTACGCAAGCGCAATCAGCAGTCATGCCCCGTTACTTAAGGTCGAGCGGGCGGATCCAAATGTTCCGCAGCCGGACCGCCGAGTTGTGCTGCTGGATCACCAGTGGGCCGGTCGCCGCCGGCGATCTGTACGTCGGAAACGTCTTGTGCAGCGTGCTGCCGAGGACCTCTTGGTGGTACTGAACCAGCACGCCGTTCCACAAGACGGTCATTCTGGCGGGCGCGACGACCTTTTCACCCTCCAGCCGCGGCGCCGTGAACACCACGTCGAACGACTGCCACTGGCCCGGTTTGCGGGTGGGATTGACCAGCGGCGGAAACTGGCCGTAAATCGCTCCGGCGATCCCGTCGGCATAGATGCGGATGTCGTGCGACTCGATGATTTGAAGCTCGTACTGGCCCTGGAAAAAAATGCCGCTGTTTCCCCAGTTCATCGGGCTGCCGTCGGCCTTCTCGGGCGTGGCCCATTCGAGGTGAAGCTGGCAGTCGCCAAAGGCCCGTTTTGTGGCCAGGCCCTTGGTCTTCAACACATTGATGGCGCCGTCTTCGATCGCCTCGCCGCCCGCGCCCTCCCACTGGGAAAGGTCCTTGCCGTCGAACAGGACAATCGCGTCGGAAGGGGGTTCGCCGGGCGCCTGGCCGGGCGTGATCATCTCCGGTTGAGGCCGATTGCGATCGTGGACCCGCCACGGCGATCCGGGAAGCATCGGCGTATCATCGTAGCCGTACTTCTCTTCGGCGTCGGCTGGCGCGGCCGGGCTAAGGCCCGGGCCGGAAGCTGTCACAATAAGGCAACTGGCGATCAGCAGCAGGTTTGCGTAGCGGAGGCAGGTCATGGCACTCTCTCCGGGATTGACTGTTTCGGGCGGCTGTCCGGGCGGAACGTCTCGTGGCAACAGTCCGCGAGGTTAGCCCGCCAATCGGCGGCGGTCAACGGCCTGTGGGGCGCGCGGGAGCCCGCGCCGCTGGCTTGGGTGTCTCGCCGCGGCCGCTTCTGGACGGTCAGATCAGTTCGCGGAGGCCGGCCAGGCCGATCGGCTCGCGCGAGGCGAAGGGTTCCCCGTAGCGCGTGCCGATCACAAAACCCCACGTCGCCGCCATATCGCGCCACCGATCAAGGAACGTCGGTGGCTGCTGTGGGCGGCCCTTCAGGAATTGGCTCTCGTAGCAGCGGATCGCTTCGAGCTTGCGTTCCCACTGGTCGCTGATGTCGACGACGAACGCGGGCTGCGGAATCAGCCGCAAATGGATGCAGAAGTAGTAGAGGATGCGCTCGGGGTAATACGGCTCGCCCGGCATGTCGGTCTTGGTCAACTTCGACCAGAATCGGGCCGCCTCGACCAGTTCGGTGGCGGCCGTGTGGTCGGGATGGGCATCGACCCAGTAGGGCGCGAAAATCCACCGCGGACGGACCTTGCGGAACACGGCGGCCAGGCGTGCGCGCGCCTGGAGCGTCGGCTCCAGGCTGCGATTGGGCAGACCGAGGTTCTCGCGCCACTCGACGCCCAGAATCCGCGTCGCCCGGCCCGTTTCCCGCGCCCGGGTTTCCGGATCGCCGAATGGCGTCGGCTCACCGTCCGTCAGATCGAGGATGCCCACGGCGAGGCCCTGCTCGATCAAGCGGATGATGGTCCCGCCCATGCCCAATTCGGCGTCGTCGGGATGGGGAGCGACAACAAGAGCATCCAACATGGTCACCTTCCGGGTCGGAGTGAGGGGCGTGACGAAGCCGCCTGGCCCGCGGCGGGAGAAACGAGAAAACCAACATAATCCTGGTTCCCAAGCTGGAGCTTGGGAACGAGGTGAGGTGACATAATCTTCCCTGGTTCCCAAGCTCCAGCTTGGGAACCTCGCCGAAGTCTGCGTGCCTCAAACTGAGTAAGACTGCCGCCAACAACACTTTAGCAGTCCGATTGCGGCGGGCAAGCGCACGAGCCCGAGCTCGGCCGGGGGGCCCTGCGCAAGGCTGTCTTTCCCCGGGAAACAGAAATTTTTCCGAGAAATTGCGAAAACCGTGCCAAGTGATCTGGACTTGCGGGTTCGATTTTGCCAAACTCCCGCCCCCGAGTCCCGAGTTTCTCGACTTTCTCCAATTCCCAGATGGCCACAGACCTAAACCAAAATCGAGCCACTCGAACGCTGAGGCAGGTGGCGGTGTCGGCGCTGCTTTTGCTCGGCTTGATGCTGCCGGGCTGCACCAAGGCCAATCTCCGCGGCGATGCGTTCGCCCAGGACGAATGGTCGACGCTGCCGCAGTCCTTCCGCCGCGCGGATCAGCCGGGTTCTGCCAGCGCGTACAGCAACAAAGCCCGCCAGATCGAGCGGAATCTCGGCGTTCCTTGATTCGCCCCTGCACGGCACGTGCCTCGGCAGTCGCCCGCCCTGCTGGCAGCGCTCGTTCCACGGCCCGCGGTTTCGCCGCCCTCTCCAGCTCGCCTTGCGCTTCTTTTCCCGCGGCCGTCGACTATCTTGATGGAGAGCGCCGCCGGTGTTGAAATGGCCGCCCGGTGGTGGCCAAGATGAATCCAGAAATGCTAGACTGGATCGAAAAGGGGCTGGAGCGTAAGGAGAGATCATGCCGCAGACCGCGAATTGCCCCCGTTGCCAGCAGGCGATCACGATTCCCGCCGTGCCGACTGAAAACGCCGTCGTCCAGTGCCCTCTCTGCCAGGAGCGATTCGACCTGTCCGAGGCGCTCGATTTCGTTGCCGAGACCGAATCAGAACCCCTCCCGCCGGAATTGATCATTATCAGCGCTGGCTCCGAGGAAGGAGGCGGCGCGGCGGAGACATCCACCGAGTCTGGCGAACCGGCCTCCGGAGGTGAGTCTTCAGAAGACGGCCCGAACGAGGTCCGCTGCCCCTGCTGCCGGCGAGCCTTTCGCCTGGAGACGCTGCTGCTGGCCGAGACGGACGAACCCTTGGGGCAAGAAGCGGCGGCGAGGATTCTCGGACGAGCCGGTTCCGCGGAACCAGCGGCCGAAGGGGGAATGCGGTTTGACTTCGGCAGTTCCGCCGACCGTGGCGACCATACGGATTTCCGGCTGCAACTCGGCGGAGGCGAGCGATTGCCGGAGCCGGCTGGCGCGTTCCAGTTCGGTGCTCCGATCGGCGCGGGCGGTCAGTCCGGCGCGGGAGAGGCCAGGGGGGCGGCCGCACGCCCGCGGCCGCGCCGCAATCGCGGAGGGCTGAAGGACTTGATCGGGGCAATCCTCGGCGGCGCCGCCGGACTGTTGATCACGTATTACATGCTGAACCTGATTGGCGGCCGGCGATTCGACTTCCTGCAAGTCTACCTGCCGGGAGTGCGTCACACCGCCGCCCATCGTCCGGATTGGCTGGGTGGTCCTCCCGAGGAATCGGAAGAGGCGGCCGACCCCGAACTGGACGATCGCAAGGCGGTCGAGCGTCGGCCATCGGTTGGTGGGGGCAGCCCGCCAAAAGTGGCGGGCGATGGCGGGCAGGCACACCCGCCGGTCGCGGTGGAAGAGTCGGCGCCGCAAGATGTCGCCGAATCCGCCACGGAAGCGTCGCCGCCCGACTCCATTGGCCTGGTCAATCCGCCCGAGGTCACCCCCGACTTGTTTGGCACGGCCCTAAAAGCCGTCGCCGAGGCCATGAAGCCGGGCAGCTTGAACGAAGAGGGATACGCAGCCTGGTGCCGGCTGGCCGAGGCGACAACGTTTGTCGATCGCAGCGGTGGTGGTCCCCAGATGCAATACCGCTTCGACGCGGTGCGGCGATTGCTCCGCGATCTGGACGCCGAGGACTTCGCGAGGATCGGCCAATGGGCGGGCGGCCGCCTGGCTGATTCCGGCCGAACGTCGGACGGCATCCTCCTGGTCGGAACCGCCGCCAATCCCAACACCCCACGCGGAAAGGGATACATGTCCACGTTGCAGGTGGCCGGGACGGGCGAGCGCGTGGTCGTGGTCAGCTCCAGCATCCTCCCGATCGCGCAAGACGACCGCCTGCTGCTGCTCGGCCAGATTGTCGATCATCCCAAGGAGGCGCTCCGCGGCCTCGACACGGAGTTGCCCCAGGTGATCTGGTCGGGCATGGTCTTGAAGTCGCTTTCACCGACCGCCGAGAAGACGGAGAAATGAGCCCTTGATTCGGCTGGAACCATGTTTTAGAATTTGATGGTAGTGAGACTGAGTCTCATTATTGAACTAAAGAATGTCTGCATGGTGCACGCCGTGATCCCGCTCAATTGCCTTCTGTGTGGCCAAGCGGCTTTTGTCAACCGGATCTCCGGACCGCCGGATCATGTCCAACGCCTGGAGGAACTCGGCCTCCGCGGCGGAGTCAGGATCGAGATGTTCCGGCCGGGCAGTCCCTGCATCATCCGCATGGCGGGCAACAAGGTCTGCATCCGCTCCGATGGCTTGCTGGAGGTGCTGGTTCAGCCGGCGGAGACACTTTCCCCCCGTTGACAGGATGCAAAGCCGCTCACAACTGCCAGTCCATTGCGAGGCGAGCCGCGACGCTGCCCGACGATGCTGCCCGCTGGGTTTGGCCTGGACCGACTCTGGACCGGCTGGGTTTGCCGGCCACCCGCCCGCCGATGCCCGCTCCCGCCATTTGAGGCTGCAAACCTGTTGAGCTTCCATGAACCACGCTCCAACCGCCCGCGCCGCGATGACTGTTGCCCTGATCGGCAATCCGAACACGGGCAAGTCGAGCCTGTTCGGCGCGCTGGTGGGCGTGCGGCAACGCGTGGGCAACTATCCGGGCGTGACCGTGGAACGGCGCAGCGGCCAAATGGAGTTCGCCGGCCGGAAGATCGAGGTCATCGACTTACCGGGCTTGTACAGCCTGGCGCCGCGCAGTCGCGACGAAATGGTGGCCGTCGACGTGCTGCTTGGACGCCAAGACGGAGTGCGGCCGGTCGACCTGATCGTTTGCGTGCTCGACGCGGCCAACTTGGGCCGGAATCTTTACCTCGTCAGCCAGGTCCTCGAACTCGGCCTGCCGACCGTCGTGGCGCTCAACATGATGGACCTGGCCGAGAGCCGCGGCGTCCAGATCGATTGCGACCGGTTGGCGGAGCGGCTAGGCGTTCCGGTTGTGGCGACGCAGGCGGTCCGCCACGTGGGAATCGCGGAACTGAAGGCCGCGATGCACCGCGCGGCTGACCAGAAGGCGCGCAAGTACCCGAGCCCCCTCCCCGCCGTGTTCCGCCAGGAAATCGACCGACTGGCCGCCTGGTTTCTGAAACCGAGCAACGGTTCTCCCGGCCGGGTGGTCGCCAGGCCGTTGCTCGAACGCCTTGTACTGGATGCGAGCGGTTATCTTGAAAGGGGCATCTTCGCCGCCGAAGGCCCGGCGCTTGCCGAGGAGCTCGCTGCGCTGCGGCGGCGGCTGGAGCAGTCCGGATGCGCGGTGCCGGGCGTCGAGACCAAGTCGCGCTATGCATGGACCGAGCAGGTTCTCAGCGGGGCCGTTCATGAACCGGACGATTACCTGCCGACGTGGACCGACCGGCTCGACCGCGTGTTGACGCACCGCGTTTGGGGAACGGTGATTTTCGCAGCGCTGATGATCGGGCTCTTTCAAGCCGTGTTCAGCGGCGCCGTCCCCTTCATGGACCTGATCGAGGCCGGCTGCGCCTGGTTGGGCGCCCAGATCGAGGCCCACATGGCCGGTGGGGCGCTGAGGAGCTTGCTCGCGAGCGGACTTGTCGGCGGCGTCGGCGGCGTGCTCGTGTTCCTCCCGCAGATTCTGATCCTGTTCTTCTTCATTGGAATCCTCGAGGATTGCGGCTACATGGCGCGGGCCGCGTACCTCATGGACCGGTTCATGTCGCGGGTCGGTCTGAGCGGCAAGTCGTTCATTCCCATGCTCGCGGCGTTTGCCTGCGCGATTCCCGGAATCATGGCCGCCCGGGTGATCGAAAACGATCGCGACCGGCTGACGACGATCCTCGTCGCTCCGCTGATGACCTGTTCGGCGCGGCTGCCGGTGTTCGCCCTGCTGATCGCGGCGTTCATTCCCGACGAGCCGGTCCTCGGGGTCTTCGACTTGCGCGGGTTGACGCTCTTCGGCCTCTACGGCTTGGGAATCTTGACGGCGGTGGTCGTTGCGCTGCTGTTGAAGAGGACGCTGCTGCGCGGCGAGACGCCCCCGTTCGTCATCGAGCTGCCAAGCTACAAGTGGCCCTCGGCGCGAACGGTGCTGCACCGGGTGCTGGAACGGGGGTGGCTGTTCGTGCGCTGCGCCGGCACGATCATCCTGGCCGTTTCGATCGTCGTCTGGGCGGCGCTGTATTATCCGCACGACGCCGCGTCGGTCGACCGCCAGCCGCACCTGAGCCACCTCAAGGCAGCCTTGGATCGGATGGATCCGGCCGGGGAGGACTACGCGGCGCTCGCCGCGGAACTGGAGCGAGAGCGGCTGGGCGAATTCCAGCGCCAAAGTTGGCTCGGCCGAGCGGGCCGAGCCGTTGAACCCGTGTTCAAGCCGCTGGGATGGGATTGGCGAATCGCCTGTGCCGTGATCGCCTCCTTCCCGGCCCGCGAGATCGTCGTTGCCACGCTGGGCGTCGTTTTCGACCTGGGGGAGAATGCCGACGCGAAGTCGGAGGCGGGCGCGAAACAGTTCCGCGACAAGCTGCGCCAGGCTACCTGGAATGGCTCGGGCCGCAGGCTGTTCACCGTTCCCACGGCCCTGTCGATCATGGTCTTCTTCGCCCTCTGCGCTCAGTGCGCGGCGACTTTGGCCGTCATCCGGCGGGAAACGAACAGCCTGCGCTGGCCGGCCTTTACCTTTGCCTACATGACCACGCTGGCCTACCTCGGCGCACTCGTTGCCTACCAGGCCGGCACATGGATCGCCGCCCGGATTGGATGAGACGATGATCGATTGGCAAGACATCACCGTCGCTTGCCTGGTTGCCGGAGCAAGCCTCTACGTGCTCCGCGTCTGCTGGCACAGGCTCAAGGGAGTGCCCGGCTGCGGCGCGACGTGCCGCCGGTGTGCCAAAACCTCGGACGAGCCGCTCCAGATCACGGGGCTTTCGGCGCCAGCGCCTTCCGGACCAGAGGCCCGTAACCGGCGATCGCCTTAAGCGTCTCCGCCGGCACGACTACCTCCGCCTCGACCGCGGCTCCCTCGGCGTTGACGGTCCAGGCGATCGGCGGCGCCTGCGGGAAATCCGGAAGCTCGACGACCTTCTTTCCCTCGGGCGCGGCGGCGCGGAGCATGCCGTTGGCAAACGCGACCAGGCCTGCGGGGCTGACGTATCCCGCGCCGAAGTTGCCCTTGCCGAGCTTTGCGGCGGCCCGCTCGACGGAATCCGCCTTTGACAATCCCGCCGCTTTGCCCTCAAACACGGCTAATGCATTGTTGACAAGCCGCGTGTCGGTGTAGCCGAACACCACCCGGCGCTGGTCGGCGGGGACGAGGAACGCGCGGATTTTTGCCCCAGGCCCGATCATCTTTTCCAACATCGCTTGCCCTTCGGGCAGCTTATCCATCCACTGCTTCGGAAAGGCCATCGAAATCTCCAGGCCCTCCCGGCCGCCGACCTTAACGGGACTGGACTGGATTTCGGCTGACAATACCCCTCGGCTCCCCATCATCACCACGGAGAACTCCTCGAGATATTTCCGGTAGTCTTGCAGGTACTGCCGGGCGTTGTCGGTTCCCATGACGACGATCATCCGACTGTAGAGCGTGTCTTCGGGTTCGCCCGCGGCAAG